>NZ_DALZVG010000020.1:0-88482 GCF_032012665.1 Scandinavium sp. | reverse complement strand
GAAGAGAGCGAAGTTACCCTCGGGAGTTAAGAGTAAAGTCCCAGAAATACCCGGTAAGAAAAACTGCTGATCACCTTAAGTGACCAGCATTAGGGAAATGCTCCCGCCTTTTTTTGTTTAATCCTGGCGCAGCACCTTGTGCCCGTATTCCAGCAGCGCGTCCGTCACCCGGCGCATCATGCGGCTTTCCGGCGCGAAGCGGTGCCAGTAGAGCATCCGGCGCTGGAACAGGCCCGGCGTCAGATCGATAAGTTCACCGCTGTCGAGCTCGCGCTCAATTTGCAGATGCGGGATCATACAGCAGGTGGTGCCCTGGCGGGCAAGCTGCACGAAGGCCTCCGAGGAGTTCACGATATGGCACGGCACGCTGCCCGGCGGCAGATCGAAGTGCTGTTGCAGGAAAGCCTGATGCATATCATCAAGATGGTCGAACGCCACCACCGGCGCTTTCAGCAGGGCAGAACGCGTTACGCCATTCGGGAAGTAGCGTTGCGCAAACGACTTTGAGGCGACGAACAGATAGTCGAGCGCACCAAGTTGATCGACCAGGCAGCTTGGTAGCGCCTGTGGCTGAATACTCACCGCGCCGACCACTTCCCCACGGCGCAGACGTTCCTGTGTGCGGGTTTCATCTTCCACCTGAATATTGAGGCGAATCGGCGAATCGGAAAGTACGGTGGAAAGCGCGGGCAGAAGCCAGGTTGCAAGACTGTCGGCGTTAACCGCCAGCGACAGCAGCAGCGGCGTGGAGCCGGTTTGCTCGTCGCCAAGCCACTCTTCTTCCAGCAGCTCCACCTGACGCAGCAGCGCCAGCAGCTTTTGCCCTTGCTCGGTTGGACGAGGAGGCACGGTGCGCACCAGCAACGGCTGCCCGAACATGTTTTCCAGCTGTTTAATACGCTGTGAGACGGCGGACTGGGTGATACACAGCTTTTGTGCGGCGCGCTCAAATCCGCGTTCCCGAATAACCGCATCCAGCGCCTGTAGTGTTCTGTAGTCCGGACGTTTCATTGCTGTGACTGACTCCTCATTTTCTGTTACCCGCACTATGACATAAATTTACGTTTGATACAGGCCCCAAATTGGGCCGCGCCCGCCGGGCCGTGCAGGGACATTTGTGCGGTGAATAGTCTATAATGCGCGGCATCCCATCACATCACAGGCAAAAATCATGACGCAGGATGAACTGAAAAAAGCAGTTGGCTGGGCAGCACTTCAATACGTACAACCCGGGACCATCGTCGGCGTAGGCACGGGGTCGACCGCCGCGCACTTTATCGACGCGCTCGGGACGATGAAAGGTCAGATTGAAGGTGCCGTTTCCAGTTCGGACGCTTCAACCGAAAAGCTAAAGAGCCTGGGGATCCACGTTTTTGATCTGAATGAAGTGGATCGTCTGGGGATCTACGTTGACGGCGCAGATGAGATTAACGACCACATGCAGATGATCAAAGGCGGCGGCGCGGCGCTGACGCGTGAGAAGATCATCGCTTCCGTTGCGGATAAATTCATTTGTATCGCTGATGCTTCCAAGCAGGTGGCTATCCTCGGAAAATTCCCTTTGCCGGTAGAAGTCATTCCAATGGCGCGCAGCGCCGTGGCGCGTGAGCTGGTGAAGCTGGGCGGACGCCCGGAATACCGTCAGAACGTCGTCACCGATAACGGCAACGTTATCCTGGACGTTCATGGCCTGGAGATCCTTGATGCTGTGGCGCTGGAAAACGCCATCAACGGCATTCCTGGCGTCGTGACCGTCGGCCTGTTTGCCAACCGTGGTGCGGACGTGGCGCTGATCGGCACCGCCGATGGTGTGAAAACCATTGTGAAATGATCTGACGGGGGCGGTGCTCGTCCCCGTAAAAAATTTTCGCCAGGTTAAATTTGGTGACTTGTGTCACATAATCTGGCTACACCTGTTTAACAATCTACGCCATCATTTCCACCCAGCATTTTATGCTGCCATTTCGCGCTGAATGACTTTTCCTCAGGACGTCGACGCAAACGTTCATATTGCCGCAATAGTTTTTTTTGATATGTTGGCTTGGGTGAGCATCGTTCGTTCACCACAACATCGATACAAGACAGACAGGGCGGGGAAATGGCTAAGGTATCACTGGAAAAAGACAAAATTAAGTTTCTGCTGGTCGAAGGCGTGCATCAAAAAGCACTCGATAGCCTTCGTGCGGCAGGCTACACCAACATTGAATTTCACAAAGGCGCGCTCGACGCTGAGCAGCTCAAAGAGTCGATCCGTGATGCCCATTTCATCGGCCTGCGCTCCCGTACTCAGCTGACGGAAGAGATTATCCAGGCTGCGGAAAAATTGGTTGCTATTGGATGTTTTTGCATCGGTACCAACCAGGTTGACCTCAACGCGGCAGCAAAACGCGGCGTTCCGGTATTTAACGCACCTTTCTCGAACACGCGTTCCGTCGCAGAGCTGGTGATCGGCGAACTGCTGCTGCTGCTGCGTGGTATTCCTGAAGCCAACGCCAAAGCGCACCGTGGGATCTGGAACAAACTGGCCGCTGGCAGCTACGAGGCCCGCGGTAAAAAGCTGGGCATTATTGGCTACGGTCATATCGGCACTCAGCTTGGGATTCTGGCGGAATCGCTGGGGATGCACGTTTTCTTCTACGATATCGAAAACAAGCTGCCGCTCGGCAATGCCACCCAGGTTCAGCATCTCTCCGATCTGCTGAACATGAGTGATGTGGTGAGCCTGCACGTACCAGAGAATGCTTCCACCAAAAATATGATGGGCGCTGAAGAGCTGGCGCTGATGAAGCCGGGTTCACTGCTGATCAACGCCGCGCGCGGCACCGTGGTGGATATTCCTGCGCTGTGCGATGCGCTGGCGCGTAAGCACCTGGCGGGCGCGGCCATCGACGTATTCCCGACTGAGCCGGCGACCAACAGCGATCCGTTCACTTCGCCGCTGTGCGAATTCGACAACGTGATCCTGACGCCGCACATCGGCGGTTCCACTCAGGAAGCACAGGAAAACATCGGTCTGGAAGTGGCCGGTAAACTGTCGAAATACTCAGACAACGGTTCCACGCTTTCGGCGGTGAACTTCCCGGAAGTGTCGCTGCCGCTGCATGGCGGTCGTCGACTGCTGCACATCCACGAAAACCGTCCAGGCGTGCTGACCGCGATTAACCAGATTTTCGCCGAGCAGGGCGTAAACATCGCCGCGCAGTACCTGCAAACCACGCCGCAGATGGGTTACGTGGTGATCGACATCGAAGCGGAAGAAGATGTTGCTGAGAAAGCGCTGCAGAGCATGAAGGCCATTCCAGGAACGATTCGCGCTCGTTTGCTTTACTGATTATTATTTTTGCCCGGCGGCACGTTGCTTGCCGGGCCTACGAATTTTGTAGGTCGGGTAAGGCGAAGCCGCCACCCGACAATTCGCTCACCAGTACCAGAGCTTCGAAGGCGTGACCACCGCAGGCAGCGGAATATCCCATTTCTCTACCGGCAGGGCATCGACCTGCTGACAATCGTGCGCATAGCCGACCGGCTGTAGTCCATGCTGCTGCCAGTTTTGCAAAGTGCGATCGTAAAACCCGCCACCCATTCCCAGACGCTGCCCCTGTTGGTCAAATGCAACCAGAGGCGTAATCAGCACGTCCAGCTCGCTCAGCGGTAACACGTCGCGCACGTCGAGCTTTGGCTCGTGGATTTTTAGCCGGTTGACGATCAGATCAGACTGCGGGTGATAATGAAGAAACAGCAAATTGCCGGAAGAGAAGGGATGGAGCACCGGCAGATACACTTGTTTACCGCTCTTCCAGAGTTGCTCAATCAGCGGCTGCGTGTCGAGTTCACCGTCGAAGGAGAGAAATACCGCCACGGTTTTTGCCATCACCACGGGAGGATAAATCATCATGCGGTGGGCGGCCTGCCCGGCAAAAAGCTGCTGCTGGTCTGGCGTGAGCGCACGACGACGCTGCCGGATTATCTGGCGAATGTTTTGTCTGGCTGAAGAAGTATCAGAAACGAGTGTCATGATTGAAGCAGAAGGTAGGGAATCTCCGAGATGCCGCCGCAGGCTGTAACCCTTGAACCCTTGGTTCAAGGTGAATGTGTCGTCACAGTTTTAAGGCTTCTCGGACGAACCGAGCATGCTCACCAACCGTGGAGCGCCACATTCTTGTGGTATGAAATATCGGCTCAGGGGACTGGCCCGCTTGCGAACATCTCAGAGAAATTTTGTCTTCAGGGTCACTCTACCATAGTTAACCATGAAGTGTTATTCAAAGTTGGGCGCCGTCTTTTCGGTTGTGCGACCCTGATCAAGAAGTGCCTGTTCAATGGTCTGCTGGAGCATCCGAATTCGGGTTTCCATACTGGCCGCGTAATCGCGCGTTTTTGCTCTTTCCTGCGTCAGCTCATAGCTGATATTCAGGGCGGCGATAAACACCAGCTGCTCAGTATTTGTGACTCTAGTGCGTTCTTTCAGATCTTGCAACCGCTGATTCAGATCGTCCGCGGCCTGATTCAGGGCATCCCTTTGTTCAGGCGGGCAATTCACTCGCAGTGAACGGCCAAAAATTTGGATATCGACGGGTTCTGCAGACATGCCACCTTCCTGCTGTTTGACTGCGCTACCTCCACAGCCCGCACCGGGGCCCGCGAAGGGGCGACACTATAGCTACCCTGGCGTGAGCACACAAGCCCTTTTCTGGTTCACCAGGGTCCAAAGTGGTAGCATAACATGAACTTTCCCCCAACGACGACGAATGCGCATGTCTATACAGAACGAAATGCCTGGTTACAACGATGTGAACCAGTTACTTAACCAACAGGGTGTGGGCTTAACGCCTGCCGAAATGCATGGTCTGATTAGCGGCATGTTGTGCGGTGGTAACAATGACAGCAGCTGGCTGCCGCTGGTCCATGACCTGACCAACGAAGGTCTGGCGTTTGGTCATGAGCTGGCCGAAGTCCTGCGAAAAATTCACGCCTCAACCAGCGATGCGCTGGAAGATGAAGGCTTCCAGTTCCAGCTTTATATGCCTGACGGCGATGAGGTCAGCGTTTTCGATCGCGCGGATGCGCTGGCGGGGTGGGTGAACCACTTCCTGTTGGGCCTTGGCGTCACTCAGCCGAAGCTGGACAAGGTGAAAGGCGAAACCGGCGAAGCCATCGACGATCTGCGCAACATCGCCCAGCTCGGCTATGACGAAGATGAAGATCAGGAAGAGCTCGAAATGTCGCTCGAAGAGATCGTCGAGTACGTGCGTGTCGCCGCGCTGCTGTGCCACGATACCTTCACGCACCCACAGCCAACAGCTCCGGAAGTACAGAAACCAACCTTACACTAATAACAAGCATGCTCAGGAGGGTGTCATGACTCAGCAGGAATACCTTCAGCGTCGGCAGAAGCTGCTGGCGCAGATGCCAGCGGGCAGCGCGGCGCTGATTTTTGCCGCGCCGGAAGCCATTCGCAGCGCCGATACGGAATATCCCTATCGTCAAAGCAGCGATTTCAGCTACTTCACTGGCTTTAACGAGCCCGAAGCGGTGCTGGTGCTGATTAAAAGTGATGACACTCACAACCACAGCGTGCTGTTCAACCGTGTGCGAGACCTGACCGCAGAAATATGGTTTGGCCGTCGCCTCGGCCAGGACGCTGCCCCGGCCAGGCTTGGCGTGGATCGGGCGCTGGCGTTCAGCGAAATTGACGAACAGCTTGATCAGTTGCTGAACGGGCTGGAGGCGGTGTATTACGCCCAGGGCGAATACGAATACGCCGATACCATCGTATTTAACGCGCTGGAAAAGCTGCGCAAAGGCTCACGGCAAAACCTGAAGGCTCCGGCGACGCTGGTGGACTGGCGGCCGCTGGTGCACGAAATGCGCCTGTTTAAATCACCGGAAGAAATTGAGGTGATGCGCCGCGCCGGTGAAATCTCCGCACTGGCGCACACCCGGGCGATGGAAAAATGCCGTCCGGGCATGTTTGAGTATCAGCTTGAGGGTGAAATTCACCACGAGTTTAACCGCCACGGCGCGCGCTATCCTTCCTACAACACCATCGTTGGCGGCGGCGAAAACGGCTGTATTTTGCATTACACCGAAAACGAATCCGAACTGCGCGATGGCGATCTGGTGCTAATCGATGCGGGCTGTGAATATCTCGGCTACGCCGGGGATATCACCCGTACTTTCCCGGTGAACGGTAAATTCACCCCGGCACAACGTGAAATCTACGACATCGTCCTCGAATCGCTGGAAGCTGCGCTGAGCCTCTATCGTCCAGGCACGTCCATGCAGGAAGTCACCGGCGAAGTCGTGCGGATCATGGTGTCCGGTCTGGTAAAACTCGGGATCCTCAAAGGCGATATCGATCGGCTGATTACCGATAACGCGCACCGCAAATTCTTTATGCATGGCCTCAGCCACTGGCTGGGCATGGACGTTCATGACGTCGGTGAGTACGGTCCGGATCGCTCCCGCGTGCTTGAGCCTGGCATGGTGCTGACCGTTGAGCCAGGCCTGTACATCGCGCCGGACGCTGATGTACCAGAGCAATACCGGGGCATCGGGATTCGCATCGAAGATGACATCGTCATCACCGAAAACGGTAACGAAAACCTCACCGCCAGCGTCGTTAAGCGCGCGGACGATATTGAGGCGCTGATGTCGGCGCAGCAATCATGAGCGTCATTATCGTAGGCGGCGGTATGACCGGCGCGACGCTCGCGCTGGCGATTTCGCATCTCAGCGCAGGCAAAGTGCCGGTCCACCTGATTGAGGCCGTTGCGCCCGATTCACAGCAGCATCCGGGCTTTGATGCCCGGGCAATTGCGCTGGCGGCAGGCACCTGCCAGCAGCTGGCGAGAGTGGGGATCTGGCAGGCTATCCGCGATTGCGCGACGCCAATCCGGACCGTTCACGTAAGCGATCGCGGCCATGCAGGATTCGTGACGCTGGATGCCGAAGATTACCATCTGCCCGCCCTTGGGCAGGTTGTGGAACTGCATGACGTCGGCCAGCGCCTGTTTAGCCTGCTTCGTAAAGCGCCGGGCGTCACGCTGCATTGCCCGGCTCGCGTCAGCGGCTTCTCCCGCACTCAGGAAAACGTTGAGGTCGCTCTCGATAATGGCCAAACGCTGACGGGCCAACTGCTGGTCGCGGCGGACGGTTCCCGCTCTGCACTTGGCGAGCAGTGTGGTATTCGCTGGCAACAGCAGCCTTACGAACAGCTGGCGGTGATTGCCAACGTCACGACTGCCGTGCCTCATGAAGGACGCGCGTTTGAACGTTTCACCGAACACGGCCCGCTGGCGATGCTGCCAATGTCTGATGGACGTTGTTCGCTGGTGTGGTGCCATCCGCTTGATAAGCGCGACGAAGTACTGGGTTGGTCCGATGCCCGGTTCTGCAATGAGCTTCAGCAGGCGTTCGGCTGGCGTCTGGGGCGTATCACGCTTGCGGGCGGCCGTAACGCGTATCCGCTCACGTTATCCACCGCTCAGCGTTCGGTATCACACCGCGTGGCGCTGGTGGGAAACGCTGCACAAACGCTGCATCCGATTGCCGGTCAGGGCTTTAACCTGGGCCTGCGCGATGTCATGTCGCTGGCAGAAATGCTGGCCCGGGCGAGCGATCCGGGTGACTATGCGCTGCTAAGCAGCTATCAACAGCGCAGAACAAACGATAAAAACGCGACCATCGGCGTCACCGACGGTCTGGTTCATCTCTTCGCCAATCGCTGGGCTCCGCTGGTGGCCGGGCGAAATATAGGCTTGATGGCAATGGAATTATTCACTCCGGCGCGCGATGCGCTGGCGCAGCGTACCCTGGGTCAGGTAGCGAGATAAGGAGTTTTCAGTGCAAAGTGTTGATATCGCTATCGTGGGCGGAGGCATGGTCGGTCTTGCGGTGGCTTGCGGTCTACAGGGCAGCGGGCTGCGCGTGGCGGTCATTGAGCAGCACCAGCCTCAGCCCGTCGCCGCTGACTCAGCTCCTCAGCTTCGCGTTTCCGCTATTAATGCGGCCAGTGAAAAACTGCTTGCGCGCCTTGACGTCTGGAATGACATTCTGGCTGAACGCACCCGCTGTTACCACGGAATGGAAGTCTGGGATCGTGACAGCTTCGGGCGTATCGAGTTTGATGGAGAAAGCCTTGGCTACAGCCATTTAGGGCACATCATTGAAAACGGCGTGATCCACCATGCGCTGTGGCGTAAAGCGCAAAAGAGCAAAGATATTACGCTGATGTCGCCCGCCGAACTGGCGCAGGTCGTCTGGGGTGAAAACGAAGCCTTCCTCACGCTGAAAGATGGCAATATGCTGACGGCGAAACTGGTCATCGGCGCGGACGGCGCTAGCTCCTGGCTGCGTAACAAAGCGGATATTCCGCTGACCTCATGGGATTACCGTCACCACGCGCTGGTGGCGACCATTCGCACCGCCGAGCCGCATCAGGCAGTGGCTCGCCAGGCGTTTCACGGCGAGGGTATTCTGGCCTTCCTGCCGCTCAGCGATCCGCAGCTGTGCTCCATCGTCTGGTCGCTGTCGCCGGAAGAAGCCGCAAAAATGCAGCAGGCCGACGAAGCCACGTTTAATCAGGCGCTGAACGTGGCCTTTGATAATCGCCTTGGGCTTTGCGAAGTGGAAAGCGAACGTCAGGTCTTTCCGCTGACCGGGCGCTATGCGCGCCAGTTTGCCGCTCACCGTCTGGCGCTGGTTGGCGATGCAGCTCATACCATTCATCCGCTGGCCGGGCAGGGCGTTAACCTGGGCTTTATGGATGCCGCGGAGCTCATTGATGAGATCCGTCGCCTGCATGCGCAGGGGAAAGATTTCGGCCAGCACTTCTACCTGCGCCGCTATGAGCGCAGCCGCAAGCACAGCGCCGCGCTGATGCTCGCTGGCATGCAGGGCTTCCGTGAGCTGTTTGCAGGTGCTAATCCTGCCAAAAAGCTGCTGCGTGATATCGGTCTCAAGCTTGCCGATACGCTGCCGGGCGTCAAGCCGCAGCTGATCCGTCAGGCGATGGGTCTCAACGATCTTCCTGACTGGTTACGTTAAGCCGGTCACACTTCTCAACCCGGCCACAGGGCCGGGTCTCCTCACCTCATTTGAAATAATCTAATTTCACGTCCTATTTCGCATTAGTTTTATTCATGTCATGAAAATGCGACTACGGAAAATCAGCCCAATTTTCCGCAGTAAATATCACCTTGTACCAAACCATATGGCTAAATGTTAATTTTATGTGGCATTAGTCGCAGAAAAGCAGTCGATCGTTCTGTTATGTTTTCGGCTCTTTTTGGTCATAAGCTAATCTGATGGATGGCTTTCCCTTATGGTTTACCGCGGTTTTCAGTGGTAACGTCAGGCAAAAGAGAACGTTTGCGTCGATGCCTGGATGGGCGTCGATGTCCGGCTTCGTGGCCGCGTTGGCGTCCACAAAGCTGCAACTGCCCCGCTTATTCGATGAGGACAAGATGGCTCAACAGACGCCTTTGTATGAACAACACACGCTGTGTGGCGCGCGCATGGTGGACTTCCACGGCTGGATGATGCCGCTGCACTATGGCTCGCAGATTGATGAGCACCATGCAGTGCGCACCGGCGCCGGCATGTTTGATGTTTCTCACATGACGATTGTCGATCTGCACGGCAGCCGTACCCGCGAGTTCCTGCGCTATCTGCTGGCAAACGACGTAGCCAAACTTACCCAGCCTGGCAAAGCGCTCTACACCGGCATGCTCAATGCCTCCGCCGGGGTTATCGACGATTTGATCGTTTACTTCCTCACTGAAGACTATTTCCGCCTCGTGGTGAACTCTGCTACCCGCGAAAAAGACCTCGCCTGGATCACCCAGCACGCTGAGCCGTACGGTGTGGAAATCACCGTGCGTGATGACCTGGCGCTGATTGCCGTTCAGGGGCCGGACGCGCAGGCGAAAGCCGCCAGCCTGTTCAGCGATGAGCAGCGTAAAGCGGTGGAAGGCATGAAGCCGTTCTTTGGCGTACAGGCAGGGGATCTGTTTGTCGCGACAACGGGCTACACCGGTGAAGCTGGTTATGAAATTGCGCTGCCCAATGAAAAAGCGGCTGAGTTCTGGCATGCGCTGGTGGAAACCGGCGTCAAGCCTTGTGGTCTGGGCGCGCGCGATACGCTGCGTCTGGAAGCTGGCATGAACCTTTACGGGCAGGAGATGGACGAAGGCATTTCTCCACTGGCGGCCAACATGGGCTGGACCATCGCCTGGGAACCGGAGGCGCGTGATTTTATCGGCCGCGAGGCGCTGGAGTCGCAACGCGAGCACGGCACCGAAAAGCTGGTGGGTCTGGTGATGACCGAGAAAGGCGTGCTGCGCGGCGAGCTGCCGGTACGTTTTACGGATGCTCAGGGCAACCAGCATGAAGGCATTATCACCAGCGGCACCTTCTCTCCAACGCTCGGCTACAGCATTGCGCTGGCCCGCGTGGCTGCGGACATTGGTGAAACCGCCGTGGTGCAAATTCGCAACCGTGAAATGCCGGTCAAAGTGACCAAACCTGTTTTTGTACGCAACGGTAAAGCCGTTGTGTAATCGATTATTTTTTTCTGGAGAAATGTGAATGAGCAATGTACCTGCCGAACTGAAATACAGCAAAGAACACGAATGGCTGCGTAAAGAGGCCGATGGCTCTTACACCGTGGGCATTACCGAGCACGCACAGGAGCTGCTCGGCGACATGGTGTTTGTCGATCTGCCGGAAGTGGGTAAAACCGTTTCCGCAGGCGATGACTGCGCCGTGGCGGAATCCGTAAAAGCGGCGTCCGATATCTATGCCCCAATCAGCGGCGAAATCGTGGCCGTCAACGACGAGCTGAGCGATTCTCCTGAGCTGGTCAACAGCGAGCCGTATGCCGCAGGCTGGATCTTCAAAATCAAAGCCAGCGACGAAGGCGAAGTGGCTGCTTTGCTGGACGCCTCGGCGTACGAAGCGCTGTTAGAAGACGAGTAAAACTGTGCCGGATGGCACTGCGTTTATCCGGCCTACGGTAGCCGGGAATGCGTCAGCGTCACCAGACTTTGTAGGCCCGGTTTGTATGTAGGCCCGGTAAGCGCCAGCGCCGCCGGGCAGTTCATTTCAGAATCACCGATTCACCGCACGTTCCAGGAACCTTCGCTCATGACACAGACGTTAAGCCAGCTTGAAAATCGCGGCGCTTTTATCGAACGCCATATCGGCCCGGATGCGGCTCAGCAGCAGGAGATGCTGAACACCGTCGGCGCAGAATCATTAGACGCGCTGACCGGGCAGATCGTGCCGCAGGACATTCAGCTGGCGGCGCCGCCGCAGGTCGGTGACGCCACCACAGAATTCGCGGCTCTTGCCGAGCTGAAAGCTATCGCCAGCCGCAACAAGCGCTTTAAGTCTTACATCGGCATGGGCTATACCGCTGTACAGCTGCCGCCGGTTATTCTGCGCAACATGCTGGAAAACCCGGGCTGGTACACCGCCTATACTCCCTATCAGCCGGAAGTGTCTCAGGGTCGCCTGGAAGCTTTACTGAACTACCAGACCGTTACCCTCGATTTGACCGGGCTGGATATCGCCTCTGCTTCACTGCTGGACGAAGCGACCGCCGCTGCCGAAGCGATGGCGATGGCAAAACGCGTAAGCAAGCTGAAAAATGCGAACCGCTTCTTCGTGGCTGCCGACATTCACCCGCAGACGCTCGACGTCGTGCGTACCCGCGCTGAAACCTTCGGTTTCGAAGTGATTGTCGATGATGCCGAAAAAGCCCTCGACCATCAGGACGTCTTCGGTGTGCTGTTACAGCAGGTGGGCACCACCGGCGAAGTGCATGACTACAGCAAACTGATCGACGAGCTGAAAGCACGTAAAGTTATCGTCAGCGTCGCTGCCGATTTTATGGCGCTGGTGCTGCTGACCGCGCCGGGCAAACAGGGCGCGGACATCGTGTTCGGTTCCGCGCAGCGCTTCGGCGTACCGATGGGCTACGGTGGCCCGCACGCTGCATTCTTCGCGGCAAAAGATGAATTCAAACGTTCCATGCCAGGCCGCATTATCGGTGTATCTAAAGATGCTGCCGGCAATACCGCGCTGCGCATGGCGATGCAGACCCGCGAGCAGCACATCCGCCGCGAGAAAGCGAACTCCAACATCTGTACCTCCCAGGTGCTGCTGGCAAATATCGCCAGCCTGTATGCCGTCTTCCACGGCCCGGCTGGCCTGAAGCGTATTGCCAGCCGCATTCACCGCCTGACCGACATTCTGGCCGCAGGCCTGCAACAAAAAGGCCTGAAGCTGCGTCACGCGCACTATTTCGACACCCTGTGCGTGGAAGTCGCCGACAAAGCTGCTGTGCTGGCACGTGCCGAAGCGGCAGAGATCAACCTGCGTAGCGATATCCATAATGCCGTCGGCATTACTCTTGATGAAACGACAACCCGCGAAGACGTGCTGGCGCTGTTTGCCGTGCTGCTGGGCGACAACCACGGCCTGAACGTGGAGACGCTGGATAAAGACGTAGCGCACGACAGCCGCTCTATTCCGCAGGCGATGCTGCGTGAAGATGCGATCCTCACCCATCCGGTATTCAACCGCTACCACAGCGAAACCGAGATGATGCGCTACATGCACTCGCTGGAGCGCAAAGATCTGGCGCTGAATCAGGCGATGATCCCGCTGGGATCCTGCACCATGAAGCTGAACGCCGCCGCAGAGATGATTCCGATCACCTGGCCGGAATTCGCCGAGCTGCATCCGTTCTGCCCGGCCGATCAGGCGGAAGGCTACCACCAGATGATCAATCAGCTTTCCGACTGGCTGGTGAAGCTGACCGGCTATGACGCGCTCTGCATGCAGCCAAACTCCGGTGCGCAGGGCGAGTACGCGGGCCTGCTGGCGATTCGTCACTATCACGAAAGCCGCAATGAGGGGCACCGTGATATCTGCCTGATCCCAAGCTCAGCGCATGGCACCAACCCGGCTTCCGCGCAGATGGCGGGGATGCAGGTTGTGGTCGTCGCGTGTGACAAACAGGGCAACATCGATCTGGCCGATCTGCGTGCGAAAGCCGAGCAGAACGGGGCAAACCTCTCCTGCATCATGGTGACTTACCCGTCTACCCACGGCGTGTACGAAGAGACAATCCGTGAAGTGTGCGACATCGTGCATCAGCACGGCGGTCAGGTGTATCTCGACGGCGCAAACATGAATGCCCAGGTTGGCATTACTTCTCCGGGCTTTATCGGCGCGGACGTCTCGCACCTCAACCTGCATAAAACGTTCTGCATCCCACACGGCGGTGGCGGCCCGGGCATGGGCCCGATTGGTGTGAAAGCACATCTGGCGCCGTTCGTACCTGGTCACAGCGTGGTGCAAATTGAAGGAATGCTGACCCGCCAGGGTGCCGTTTCTGCGGCGCCTTTCGGCAGCGCCTCCATTCTGCCGATCAGCTGGATGTACATCCGCATGATGGGCGCGGAAGGGCTGAAGCAGGCAAGCCAGGTGGCGATCCTCAATGCCAACTACATCGCGACTCGCCTGAAGGACGCCTATCCGGTGCTGTACACCGGGCGCGATGGCCGCGTGGCCCACGAATGCATTCTCGATATCCGTCCTCTGAAGGAAGAGACCGGCATCAGCGAGCTGGATATTGCCAAGCGCCTGATCGATTACGGTTTCCACGCGCCGACCATGTCCTTCCCTGTCGCGGGTACGCTGATGGTGGAACCAACGGAATCCGAAAGCAAAGTGGAGCTCGATCGCTTCATCGATGCGATGCTGGCGATTCGCAGTGAAATCACCCGCGTGAAGCAGGGCGAGTGGACGCTGGAAGATAACCCGCTGGTCAACGCGCCGCACACGCAAAACGAGCTGGTGGCCGAGTGGCATCATGGCTACAGCCGTGAGCTGGCGGTGTTCCCGGCAGGTATGGCGAACAAATACTGGCCGACGGTTAAGCGTCTTGATGACGTTTACGGCGACCGCAATCTGTTCTGCTCCTGCGTGCCGATGAGCGAATATCAGTAATCGGGCTGGTGTAGTACTGTAGGCCGGGTAAGGCGAAGCCGCCACCCGGCTTTTTTATTGGGAGAAAAGAATGGGTATAGCACTGGTCACCGGCGCGAGCCGGGGCATCGGCAGGGCGACGGCGCTACAGCTGGCGCAGGAAGGCTACACCGTCGCAGTGAACTATCATCACAACATCAAAGCTGCCACGCAGGTGGTGAATGAGATTGTCGAAATCGGTGGAAAAGCGTTAGCCGTGCGGGCGGATATCAGCGATGAATCGCAGGTCGTCACGCTGTTCGAAACGCTAGACAGAGAAGGCGAACCGCTGACCGCGCTGGTCAACAACGCCGGGATCCTTTTTCAGCAAAGCACTATCGAAAACCTCACAGCCGAGCGCATCAACCATGTACTGGCGACGAACGTCACCGGCTATTTTCTTTGCTGCCGTGAAGCGGTGAAGCGAATGTCCCATAAGCACGGCGGGAAAGGCGGGGCGATTGTGAACGTCTCTTCCGCTGCATCGCGGCTGGGTGCACCGTTTGAGTATGTCGATTATGCGGCTTCCAAAGGCGCGGTCGATACGCTGACGACGGGGCTGGCGCTTGAGGTGGCGGCGCAGGGGATCCGCGTCAACTGCGTGCGCCCGGGCCTGATTTATACCGAAATGCATGCGTCTGGCGGAGAGCCTGGCCGAGTCGATCGCGTGAAGTCGATGCTGCCGATGCAGCGCGGCGGACAGCCGGAAGAGGTGGCGCAGGCTATCGTCTGGCTGCTGAGTGAGAAAGCTTCTTACGTGACGGGAAGCTTTATCGAAATGGCAGGCGGGAAATAAATGCCCGGTGGCGCTCAGCTTACCGGGCCTACAATTTTGTAGGCCGGTGCAAGCGTAGCGCCGCCCGGCATACCCGTATCCGTAGGCCGGATAAGGTGTTTACACCGCCATCCGGCAAAAATTAAAGATTTTCGCCGTTGCTGGCAATCACTGCCTTGTACCAGCTAAAGCTCTTCTTGCGCGAACGTGACATATCGCCGGTGCCGTCGTCGTGCTTGTTCACGTAGATAAAGCCGTAGCGCTTGCTGTACTGTCCGGTGGTGAAGGAGACGCAGTCGATGCAGCCCCATGGCGTATAGCCCATCAGCTCCACGCCGTCGTGGGTGACCGCCTTCATCATCTCTTCCACATGGGCACGGAGATAGTCGATGCGGTAATCGTCGTTGATGCTGCCGTCTGCCTCAACTTTATCGTATGCGCCGAAGCCGTTCTCCACGATAAACAGCGGTTTCTGGTAACGCTCATAGAGCTCGCACAGCGCATAGCGCAGGCCAACCGGGTCAATCTGCCAGCCCCAGTCGGACGCCTTTACGTGCGGGTTCGGCACGCTGCCTTCGAAGCCTGAAATTGCATCGCCGCTACCGCCTTCAGCTTTTACCGCGTTGGTCATGTAATAGCTGAAGCCGAGGTAATCACAGGCACCTTCGCGCAGGATCTGCGCATCGCCTTCTTCCATTACGATGTTAAAGCCGCGACGCTCCCACTCGTTGAGGACGTAGGTCGGATAGTAGCCGCGCAGCTGGACGTCGGTGAAGACATAGCGCTCACGCATGGATTCCTGAGCAAACATCATGTCTTCTGGTTTGCAGGAGAACGGGTAGAGCGGCACCATCGCCAGCATGCAGCCGACCTGCATGTCGGCATTGATCCGGCGCGCGGCTTTCACCGCCAGGGCGCTGGCAACAAACTGATGATGCAGCACCTGATACATCACCTCTTCTGGATTATCGTGTTCGGTGTAGACCACGCCGGAGCAGCAGTAGCCGAAAAGCGGCGCGCGCCAGTTGCGCTGGTTATTGATCTCGTTGAAGGTCATCCAGTATTTCACTTTGTGCTTGTAGCGCTCGAAGACCACTTCGGCGAAGCGCACAAAGAAATCAACCACTTTACGGTTGGTCCAGCCGCCGTATTCCTGTACCAGGTGCAGCGGCATCTCAAAGTGGGAAAGGGTAATGACCGGTTCGATGTTGTATTTCAGCAGTTCATCGAACATATCATCATAGAATTTGAGCCCTTCTTCATTGGGTTGGGTTTCGTCACCTTTCGGGAAGATTCGTGTCCAGGCAATCGACGTACGGAAACATTTGAAGCCCATTTCAGCAAACAGCTTAATGTCTTCTTTGTAATGGCTGTAAAACTCCACTGCTTCGTGGTTCGGGTAGTATTTGCCCGGCACCACTTCCTGAGTGATTTCACGCGGCACACCGTGTGCGCCACCCGTCAGCACGTCGCAGATGCTTGGACCTTTGCCGCCTTTGTTCCAGCCGCCTTCAACCTGATGCGCCGCCACCGCGCCGCCCCATAAAAAGTCTTTCGGTAAGGTTAATTTTTTCATCTTTATCGTTCCCGTGATATTGCTTATTGGGATCGAGTCTAACAAAGGAGATATAAATGTCACGATATAACAAATTCACCCGCAGGTAACTTGTTACATCCGAAAAACAGGGCGTTTTTTTATGCCAGTTTCTTCGCCAGTTTTCGTCCGAGGGTCTCGAGAATATAAATGACAGGAATTTGCGTTGTAATATCGTAAACGCCACCGATGCGAACCGGTGATATATGCCAGGAGATATTATAGTCGGCAAGTTTTGCCAGTCGGGAGTGCTCGTGGCTGGTGATGGAGAGCACCTTGCAGCGGTGAAGACTGAACTGACCGGCGAAGCGCAGGATCTCTTCCGTTTCCCCGGAAACGGAAAGCACAATTGCCAGCGCATTTTTGGCCATGTCATTCGTCACGGGAAAATAAGGGTCGTCAATATGGTTACTGAATTTCCCAACGTTTGAGAAAAATCGTGCGCCATATTTGGCTAACGCACCCGAGGTGCCCGCGCCGACAAAAATAATGCGTTCCGACGCCAGAATAATATCAACGGTGTCATCAATCAGTTTATCAAACTCATCATTATTAATACTTTTGAAAAAGCTGATCATTTCACTGGCAGCAACGTTACTTTGCTGCGTGTCATTTTGTTCCAGATAAAGCTTAAAGCGAACGCGAAATTCAGAATAGCCTTCACAGCTTAGCTTCCGGCAGAAGCGCAGCACCGTGGTGGTCGAGACACCCGCCGCGTCCGCCAGTTCGCGAATCGTCATATACATGACTTTGTCACGGTTTTTAATAACATACTGGTAGACCATCATCTCAAGATTGTTGAGACTGGCGATGGCGGCGTGGGAAAAAAGGCTCACGTTGGCAGGCACTCATCCGGCAAATTCAATACAGGAATCATATCATGGCCCCGAACGACATCACTTTTTTTCAGCGCTTTCAGGAAGACATTCTGGCCGGGCGTAAAACCATCACGCTTCGCGATGCCAGTGAATCGCACTTTAAGGCCGGAGATGTGTTACGGGTGGGCCGCTTTGAGGACGATGGCTATTTTTGCACCATTCGGGTGACGGCTACTTCGCAGGTCACGATGGATACGCTGACGCAGCAGCATGCGCAGCAGGAGAATATGACGTTGACGGAGCTGAAATCGGTGATAGCCGAAATCTACCCGGGCCAGCAGCAGTTCTATGTGATTGAATTCGAGCGCATTTGATTTTAAGAAACATCTGTGAGGCGAAAATTAACTATAACTTTCTGATTTAAAAATGATTGTTGTTAGATGTATTTTTATTTTAGCGAACAGGTGTTCACTGGAATCATTCTCAGTTAGGCTAGTGATGCGTTAACGACTTTTCCTTTCGGAGCTCAGCATGGTTAGCAAACCACTCATTGCACAGGGTTACTCACCGGCGGAGGAAATCGCCAACAGCATCAGCCACGGTATCGGGCTGGTGTTCGGGATCGTTGGTCTTGTTTTACTGCTGGTTCAGGCGGTGGATGCAAACGCCAACGCTATGGCGATTACCAGCTACAGCCTGTACGGCGGCAGTATGATCCTGCTGTTTCTGGCCTCGACGCTGTACCATGCGGTGCCGTATCAGCGGGCCAAGCTGTGGCTGAAAAAATTCGACCACTGCGCTATCTATCTGCTGATTGCAGGAACGTATACGCCGTTTCTGCTGGTCGGGCTGGATTCAGCGCTGGCGCGCGGATTAATGATTGTTATCTGGAGCCTGGCGCTGCTCGGGATCCTGTTTAAGCTGACTATTGCACATCGCTTTAAAATTCTGTCGCTGGTGACCTATCTCACGATGGGCTGGTTATCGCTGATCGTGGTGTATCAGCTGGCGGTGAAGCTTTCGGTCGGTGGCGTTACGCTGCTGGCGGCAGGCGGAGTAGTCTATTCGCTGGGGGTGATTTTCTACGTCTGCAAGCGCATCCCATACAATCACGCCATCTGGCATGGCTTCGTACTCGGTGGGAGCGTGTGCCATTTCCTGGCGATTTATCTTTACGTCGGGAAGGTTTAAGCCGTTTTCAGGCGAAAAAAATCCCGATCGTCAGCCGTATACGCTCTGACGATCGGGCGGTCAATGACCATTAACAACACCAGGGGTTAATGCCAGCGACCAAAAGGCCAAAGGCACTAATTCAGACACAGGGTTAATTCAGTCGATAGGCCAGGGTATCGATTTCAATTTCAGGCGACTCGCTCAGCGAGTTGAGCACATAATCCAGCGCGTTATGCACACCCCAGATATCGATGTAGTCATAACGTTCCTGAGCGGATAGTTTCTGCGCGTGTAACTCACGCAGGCGGGCATAGTCATACCACTGACGCACGCTGCCATGGCGGTGATGCCAGTCGTGGCAGACCAGAGAGCCCTGGACAAACAGCATTCGGCAGGGCAGGTGCACAAACAGGTGCATTGCAACCCACTGGCCCCAGTGCCCCCAATGCTTAACGCTGAAATCGGGCGGGCACTTCGAGCCGCAGAATCGTGCCAGGCAGTTATTGATATGGCTGTCGCGCACCGACTCTCCTTCCTGACGTACTCGCCACACGTGCTCCGTCAGCAGATGCATCAGCGAGGCCATCTGGTAAAGCACAATAAAAGGCATCAGCAGAATCAGGAGCGTGCCGAGCGGGCCCGCGAAGTAGCCCAGCACACCCAGCGTGGCGAACCAAACCAGCGTCATTATCAGACGATAAAACGGCACGCCAACCAGGTTGGATTTCACCCGGCCATACAAAAACACCAGATGGAATTTCGGGCTGATTAACGTCAGCAGCAGGCGGGCGTACAGCGCGGGTTTCGTTTTGCCGGGCGTGAAACCGAGCTGATAAATCGCCGCCAGATCTTTATCCTCGAAGGTAGAAAACTCGCGGCCATGGTGTTCGTAAACGTGGAACTGGCGATAGGACTCATAAGGCTGAACGATAAACAGGGTCGACAGGACTTCGCACAGTGCCTTATTCACCTTCTGCGATTTATACAGATGACCGTGGACGCCATGGTGAATAATGGTTGCCACGATGTAGCGGGCGCCGGAAACGGAAAAAAGCGCGCCAACCAGCCAGCAGAGGATTTGTCCGGCGGTGTTTTGAATGTGCATTGCAGAAAGTGTGGTCAGCGCTACGCCCAATGCTACCCAGCTTAGTGACCACATTACCATTTCGGTTGAGCTGCTTTGCCAGAGAGGCTTGCGCTCTGGCAGCTCTTTTCCCGTAAGCCACGTCCACACGCCCTGTAAAGGCAGAATTTCATATGAACGCCTGATTTCCGTAGACTGGTGATATCCTTTAACTGGACGGCGCATAATCACTCCCGTTGTGACCTATTGTAGAAAATGGTTAATGAGATAAAACACTGCGAGGCTTAATAATACCGCGCTGACAATATTGCGGATTAATAAGGCAATAATGACGCTGAATATCGCCCCGAGAAAGTACGGGTTGAACGGGAATTCACGCACCACACCGTGATCCATCAAAATAATTGGCCCGCAAATTGCGGTCAGTAAACAAGGTGCGGAATACTTAAGCGCTTTATTAATAATGACCGGTATTTTCAGCGGTACATTCGGTTCCAGAAACACATAGCGATTAAAAAAGACGATGGCGGCAAGGCTCAAAATCAGAAACCAGCTCATTGTTTCTCCTTAATCATCGCCGAGATAGCCACGGAAGAGAACATGCCCGTCAGGCCCGCCAGAACGATGGCGCCCTCTACCTGGCAATAGCTCAGGATCATCGACAGCACCAGTGAAATGCCGACGCCCGCCAGGGTACTTATTTTTTTTATCATCGGCACCACAATGGTAATAAACGTGGCAACGATGGAATAATCGAGATGGTACTTATCAAGGTCAGGCACAGAAGAGGCCATGACAATACCCATCAGGCTGAAAATATTCCACGACAAATAAAAGGTCAGCCCGGCGCCGATCATATACCCCGGCGTTAATTCTGTTCGCTTATTTTTTGTTTCGCTGAGGGCGAACAACTCATCGGTTAACAGAAAGCCAATTGGCAGGCGTAATTTTGTTTTCAGGCATGAAACAAATTCCCGCAGCGTCAGGCCATAAATAAAATGCTGAGAGGTGATAAAAAAGACCGAGACAATAATCGTTAATACGCTCGCGCCGGTCATGGTTAGCCCGAGCGTCACCAGCTGTGCCGCACCCGCGAAAACAATCGCTGACATACCCACGCTTTGCCAGAACGTCAGGCCAGCCTGGATAGCCATCGAACCCGCAAGGATCCCCCACGGGATCACGGAAACGCAGAGCGGCAGCATTTCTACTGCGCCGCGCATGAAGGATGAACGCGGTGAACCTTGCAGCTCATTGTACGCGCTGGACTCAACGATGGCTTTTCTCATAGATTACGCTAACTGGCTGTAACTGACGTGCTGTTAACGCTATCGAACCTGCGAAGGGGTGTATTGAATGTTATTGCTCAGCCTCAGGCCTTAATAAATTCGCCCGGCGTCAGGCCAATGGAGTTCTTAAAATGGCGATGGAAGTGGCTCTGATCGGTGAATCCACAAAGGATTGACGTATCAAGAATAGTGAGCCCCTGGCGCAGCAGCGTGCGGGCTTTTCGCAGCCGGGCCTGTACCAGATAAGCGTGGGGCGTCATCCCCGTAATGAGCTTGAACTGGCGCAAAAAATGCCAGTGGCTGAGCCCCGCCAGCTCGGCCAGCCGGGTCAGGGTATGGTCCTCTTCCGGACAGCTATCCATGAAGTCTTTCGCCCGCAAAATGCGTTGGGTTGCCGCAGGTAATTCAAGAGGGGGCTTGCGGGTGCGGCTATAGCGGACGCTAAGGAGGGTGAGCGACGAAAGTAGCAGAGTCTCCTTCAGCAGGTTGTTCCCTTCTTTATCGAGCATGCTAAAGGTCAGTAAAAGTTGCTCTGAAAGCCCAGGGTCGTGGATCACGGCATCCGGAAACCAGGGCACAAAATCTTTGCCGTCAGGCACCTGACGCAGAATGTTGTTCAGCATATCCGGGTGCGGATAGATCGCGCGATAAGCCCAGCCGTGCTCCAGCTCAGAGCTGCCGGTGTGCACGTCATCGGCGTTGACGATGATGATGTCTCCGCGAGGAGCAACGTGCTCTGCACCTGAACGATAAAAGCGCTGTGCGCCCTGGTCGATGACGCCGATGCAGAACGTATCGTGGACGTGACGGGCGAAGCGCTGCTTGTAATAGCGTGCCTGAAGCATGTCGAGGCCACCGAGGGCATCAACGCGGTGGAAATGGGTTTGTTCTTTGATTTTTAGTTTCATTCACCCCTCCGCCTTCGCTTTGTATAAAATTGCTGTCGCCGGGACGAAATATTCCCGGCGATGAGTCAATTACGCCTCTTCGAGTGAATACGGGAGGGGTTCAATGCGCAGTGAACCGGCATCTTCACGCACGCGGAAGACGCTGTCTGGCTCCATATCGTTATTCATGACTGCCTGAACCCGCACGCTACCGTCATCTAACTGAACGGCGGCGAGCACGGTACCGGTACGACGCCAGTTTTCACCCATTTTCAGTTCAAGATCTTCACCGGCTTCCGGCACGCGGCTGGCGCTGCCTGCCAGGGACCAGAGTGCGCGCTTGTTAGCGCCACGGAATTTGGCGCGAGCGACCATTTCCTGACCGGTGTAGCAGCCTTTCTTAAAGCTGATGCCACCGAGCGCCTGAATATTGGTGGCCTGAGGAATAAACTGCGCGCTGTTCGCGCTGTCGATCACCGGCAGGCCAGCCTCAATATTGAGGGCCAGCCACTGCTGGCTGTTGTTCAGCGCCGCTTCGCCGCGCAGCGCATCCGTCACGCGTTGTGCAGTCTCTTCACTGACAACCAGCAGGAAGCGCTCGGCAGGGTGTTCGAACCACAGCAGAGTGCTGTCGCCGTCACGCACGACCTGGTTTTCGCCGTCTGGCAGGGTGGAAAAGAGATTTGCCAGCGCCGCACGGGCCTGAAAACCGGCTACGCCCAGGAGTACTCGTGCATCGTCTGGCACGATACTGACTTTGGAAAAGATGGCGTATTTCTTCAGCTCGGTCAGCTGAGCGTCACGTACGTTTCGGCGTTCAATCCAGGCAAAGCCTTCTGGTTCGCGGAACAGGCGTAAATTGCTCCACATTTTGCCTTTGGCATCGCAGTGCGCCGCCAGTAAGTGCTGATGGTCCGTCATTTGTGCGACGTCCGCTGTCACCTGGCCTTGCAGATAGCTTTCGCTGTCTTTGCCGGTAATGGTCGCCAGCGCCCAGTCATCAAGAGACATCAGCGTTAACGGCAAACGGGCAGAAGAAGAGGGCTGACGAGGAGGAAAAGGAGTAAAAGCCATAATCATGTCCTGAATAGCTTAACGCAGTGTTAATGACTAATGGTAAAAGAGCTATTGCGCATTGCAAGCGCTTTCCGAAGACCATTTGTGCCATTATTCTGTTTCGCGAGGCGGCGTGGAAAATAAAGTAATTCCATGTAATTAGTGTGGAATGTCTCTGGAATTGCGCCGCAATAAGCAATATTCCTGTAAAGTAAGTGAAAAAAACGCGTTAAACTACTCAATATCGACTGTCAGGAAGGACAACATGGACATCAACAACAAAGCCCGTATTCATTGGGCGTGCCGTCGGGGAATGCGTGAACTCGATATTTCGATCATGCCCTTTTTTGAGTACGAATACGAAACGCTCAGCGACGATGATAAAGCGCTGTTTATTCGCCTTCTGGAGTGCGACGACCCGGATTTGTTTAACTGGCTGATGAATCACGGCAAGCCAGCGGATGCTGAACTTCAGCGGATGGTGCAACTTATTCAGACACGGAATCGGGAACGTGGTCCTGTGGCAATCTGATCTACGCGTCTCGTGGCGCGCACAGTGGGTCTCTTTATTACTCCACGGTATGGTGGCGGCTTTTATATTGCTGATACCCTGGCCGTTGAGCTATACCCCGTTGTGGCTTCTGCTGCTGTCGCTGGTGGTGTTTGACTGCGTTCGCAGCCAGCGGCGTATTAATGCCAGCCAGGGTGAGATCAAACTGCTGATGGATTCTCGCGTGCGCTGGCAAAACCAGGAGTGGGATTTGCTCGGTACGCCCTGGGTGCTCAAGAGTGGGATGATGCTACGTTTACGTCGGATTGATGGACGCAAGCGTACGCACCTGTGGCTGGCGGCGGACAGCATGGATGCCGGGGAGTGGCGGGATTTGCGGCGGACCATTTTGCAACAGCCCGCTCAGCAGTAGCGGTATATCAGGAGAACTGCTCGGCCATTTCGCCGAGGATTTGCTCGCACCAGGCCTGAATGCGGTCGTCGCTCAGGTCATACTGGTTGGTTTCGTCCAGCGCCAGGCCGACAAACAGCTGGCCGTCCGCGATGACGGGTTTCGGGCTGGTGAATTCGTATCCTTCCGTTGGCCAGTAGCCAATGAATTTCACCGCCTTGCCGGCAAGTTTGTCATGCAGCATACCTAACGCATCCAGGAACCACTCGCCGTAGCCCAACTGATCGCCCATGCCGTAAAGCGCCACGATTTTCCCATCAAGATTAAGGTTATCCAGCTCAGCCCAAATAGCTTCCCAATCCTCCTGGATTTCACCAAAATCCCAGGTCGGGATGCCGAGGATCAGGACGTCGTACTGTTCCATCAGCTGTGGGGAATCGTCTTTCAGGTTGTGCAACGTCACCAGCTCTGCGCCAATAATGTCGCGGATCTTCTCCGCGGCCATTTCGGTATAACAGGTGCTGGAGCCGTAAAAGAGGCCAATTTTCATCGCGAAAACTCTCAGTGCTTGCTATGACTTTGCGCTAGTGTATCAGAAAGGTATTGCCTTAAGGCATAATGAGGCCGTTGGCTGGTTCCAGGAGGCACATATGGAAAAGGATCTCGCGCAAATCGAACATTTTCTCGATGCGCTTTGGCTGGAGAAAAACCTCGCCGAGAACACGCTCAGCGCCTACCGCCGCGATTTAACGATGCTCATTGAATGGCTGTACAAGCACGGCCTGAACAGCGAAACAGTGCAGCACACCGATCTGCAACTTCTGCTGGCAGAGCGTGTCGAAGGGGGCTATAAGGCCACCAGCTCGGCCCGTTTGTTGAGCGCCATGCGTCGCTTTTTTCAGCATTTGTATCGCGAAAAAGTACGCCAGGACGATCCGAGCGCGCGGCTGGCTTCGCCGAAGTTGCCACAGCGTTTGCCCAAAGATCTGAGCGAAGCACAGGTGGAAAGATTGCTACAGTCACCGCTGGTTGACCAACCGCTTGAGCTGCGCGATAAAGCGATGCTCGAAGTGCTTTACGCCACGGGCCTGCGCGTGTCGGAACTGGTGGGGCTGACGATGAGCGATATCAGCTTACGCCAGGGCGTGGTGAGGGTTATCGGTAAAGGCAACAAAGAACGGCTGGTGCCGCTCGGTGAAGAAGCCGTGTACTGGCTGGAGAATTACCTTGAATACGGTCGGCCCTGGTTGCTAAACGGTGTGTCGATTGATGTGCTGTTCCCGAGCCAGCGCGCCCAGCAGATGACGCGTCAGACGTTCTGGCACCGCATCAAACACTATGCATTGCTTGCGGGCATCGACAGCGAAAAGCTGTCGCCCCACGTGCTGCGGCACGCCTTTGCCACGCATCTGCTCAACCACGGCGCGGATTTGCGCGTGGTGCAAATGCTGCTGGGGCACAGCGATCTTTCAACAACGCAGATTTATACGCACGTTGCTACGGAACGGCTGCGGCAACTTCATCAACAGCATCACCCTCGTGCGTGAGCTGAAAACGAAACAGACAGGAAAGGTTATGAAAAAAGGTTTAGCGATGTTCTCTCTGCTGGCGGCTGCACTTTGCGGTACCGCTCAGGCTGACGATGCCGCCATTCAGCAGTCGCTGGCGAAGCTGGGCGTGCAGAGCACGGACATTCAGTCATCCCCGGTTGCAGGCATGAAAACGGTGCTGACCAACAGCGGCGTGCTGTACGTGACCGAAGACGGGAAGCACATCATCCAGGGACCAATGTACGACGTCAGCGGCGCAAGCCCGGTCAACGTGACCAACAAGCTGCTGATGGGCAAGCTGAACGCGCTGGAAAAAGAGATGATTGTCTACAAGGCTCCGCAGGAAAAGCATGTGATTACCGTGTTCACCGACATCACCTGCGGTTACTGCCACAAGCTGCATGAAGAAATGAAAGACTATAACGCGCTGGGTATTACCGTGCGCTATCTGGCTTTCCCGCGCGCAGGCGTGCAGAGCCAGCCTGAGCAGGACATGAAAGCCATCTGGTGCGCGAAAGATCGCAACAAAGCCTTTGATGACGCCATGGACGGTAAAGGCGTTCAGCCTGCCAGCTGTGACATCAACATCGCCAACCACTACGCACTGGGCGTGCAGTTTGGCGTGAACGGCACGCCAGCCGTTGTGCTGAACGATGGCTACGTGGTTCCGGGCTATCAGGCGCCGAAAGAGATGAAAGCCTTCCTCGACGAGCATCAGAAACAGACCAGCGGTAAATAAGCGGCGTGAAACAGCAGATACAACTTCGCCGCCGGGAGGTTAACCTTTCGGCGCAGCTGCCTGCGGATCTCCCGCCATTGCTTCAGCGGCTTTACGCCAGCCGTGGCGTGCTGAGCGCGGCCGATCTGGAACGTAGCGTTAAAGGAATGCTGCCGTGGCAGCAGCTCTCCGGCATAGAGAAGGCCGTTGAAATGCTTTATGACGCTCTCCGTGAAGGCGTGCGGATTGTCGTGGTGGGTGATTTTGACGCTGATGGCGCAACCAGTACCGCGCTTAGCGTGCTGGGGCTGCGCCAGCTTGGCTGCAGCAATGTCACCTACCTGGTGCCGAACCGGTTTGAAGACGGCTACGGTCTGAGTCCGGAAGTGGTCGATCAGGCCCACGCGCGTGGCGCACAGCTCATTATGACCGTCGACAACGGCATCTCTTCTCACGCAGGTGTTGAACGCGCCCATGCGCTTGGCATTCCCGTGCTGGTGACCGATCACCACCTGCCGGGCGATACGCTGCCTGACGCAGAAGCCATCATTAACCCAAATCTGCGCGACTGTGATTTCCCGTCGAAATCGCTGGCGGGCGTTGGCGTCGCTTTTTATCTGATGCTGGCGCTGCGCACCCACCTGCGTGATAAAGGCTGGTTTGAGGCGCAGGGCATTGCCATTCCGAATCTGGCTGAGCTGCTGGACCTGGTTGCCCTGGGCACCGTGGCGGACGTCGTCCCGCTGGATGCCAACAACCGCATTCTGACGTGGCAGGGCCTGAGCCGCATCCGCGCCGGGAAGTGTCGGCCCGGCATTAAAGCGCTGCTGGAAGTCTCTAACCGCGATGCGCAGAAGCTGGCGGCAAGCGATCTGGGCTTTGCGCTCGGCCCGCGCCTGAACGCCGCCGGTCGCCTGGATGATATGTCCGTTGGTGTGGCGCTGTTGCTCAGCGACAACCTCGGTGAAGCGCGGCAGCTGGCCAACGAACTGGATGCGCTGAATCAGACGCGTAAAGAGATCGAACAGGGCATGCAGGCAGAAGCGCTGACGCTGTGCGAGAAGCTTGAACGCAGCAGCGAAACGCTGCCGGGCGGTCTTGCGATGTATCATCCAGAGTGGCATCAGGGCGTGGTGGGTATTCTGGCTTCACGCATTAAAGAGCGCTTCCATCGCCCGGTGATTGCGTTTGCCCCTGCGGGTGACGGCACGCTTAAAGGCTCTGGCCGTTCGATTCAGGGTCTGCACATGCGTGATGCGCTCGAGCGGCTCGACACGCTCTATCCTGGCATGATGATCAAGTTCGGTGGGCATGCGATGGCGGCTGGTCTGTCGCTGGAAGAGGCCCGCTTTGACGAATTCCAGCTGCGTTTTGGCGAGCTGGTGACCGAGTGGTTAGATCCGGCACTCCTGCAAGGTGAAGTGGTGTCAGATGGCCCGCTATCGGCGGCTGAGATGACCATGGAGACGGCGCAGCTGCTGCGCGATGCGGGGCCGTGGGGGCAGATGTTCCCGGAACCGCTGTTTGACGGTCGCTTTAAGCTTCTTCAGCAGCGCCTGGTGGGTGAGCGGCATTTGAAGGTGATGGTGGAACCGGTAGGCGGTGGCCCGCTGCTGGACGGCATCGCGTTTAACGTCGATACCGCTTGCTGGCCAGACAACGGCGTGCGCGAAGTGGAACTGGCCTACAAGTTGGACATCAATGAGTTTCGCGGAAACCGCAGCCTGCAACTGATCATCGACAATATCTGGCCAATTTAGCGTCAGGATTCCCTATAAAAAAGGGCGGAGATCCGTTAAAATCCCGCTCTTATCACCGCATTTTGACAAGCCCAAAAAAAGATAATCGACCATGTTTGAAATTAATCCGGTAAAAAATCGCATTCAGGACCTCACGGAGCGCTCTGACGTTCTTAGGGGGTATCTTTGACTATGATGCCAAGAAAGAGCGTCTGGAAGAAGTAAACGCCGAGCTGGAACAGCCGGACGTCTGGAACGAACCTGAGCGCGCACAGGCGCTGGGCAAAGAACGTTCGTCGCTGGAAGCCATCGTCGACACGCTCGATCAGATGTCTCAGGGGCTGGAAGACGTCTCTGGCCTGCTGGAGCTGGCCGTTGAAGCCGATGACGAAGAGACCTTCAACGAAGCCGTCGCCGAGCTCGATCTGCTCGACGAAAAACTGGCTCAGCTTGAATTCCGCCGCATGTTCTCCGGTGAATACGACAGCGCCGACTGCTACCTTGACATTCAGGCAGGCTCCGGCGGTACCGAAGCTCAGGACTGGGCCAGCATGCTGATGCGTATGTATCTGCGCTGGGCGGAAGCACGCGGTTTCAAAACAGAGATTATTGAAGAGTCCGAAGGTGAAGTCGCGGGTATCAAATCCGTGACCATTCGCATTCAGGGCGAATACGCATTTGGCTGGCTGCGTACCGAAACGGGCGTTCACCGCCTGGTCCGTAAGAGTCCGTTTGACTCCGGCGGTCGTCGCCACACGTCGTTCAGCTCCGCGTTTGTCTACCCGGAAGTCGATGACGACATCGATATCGAAATTAATCCAGCAGATCTGCGTATCGACGTGTACCGCGCCTCCGGTGCCGGTGGTCAGCACGTTAACCGTACAGAATCTGCGGTACGTATTACCCACATTCCAACCAACACCGTCACTCAGTGCCAGAACGACCGTTCGCAGCATAAGAACAAAGATCAGGCCATGAAGCAGATGAAAGCGAAGCTGTACGAGCTGGAAATGCAGAAGAAAAATGCTGAGAAGCAGGCGGCGGAAGAAAACAAATCGGATATCGGCTGGGGCAGCCAGATTCGTTCATACGTACTGGACGATTCCCGTATCAAAGACCTGCGCACCGGGGTTGAAACCCGCAATACGCAGGCGGTACTGGACGGCAGCCTCGACCAGTTTATCGAAGCTAGTTTGAAAGCAGGGTTATGAGGAACCAAAATGTCTGAACAACAAGCACAAGGTGCTGACGAAGTCGTTGATCTTAATAACGAACTGAAATCCCGTCGCGAGAAGCTTGCCGCGCTGCGTGAGAAGGGCATTGCCTTCCCGAACGATTTCCGTCGCGATCGTACCTCCGACCAGCTGCACGCCGAATTTGGCGCGAAAGAAAATGAAGAGCTCGAAGCGCTGAACGTTGAAGTTACCGTGGCCGGGCGCATGATGACCCGTCGTATCATGGGTAAAGCCTCTTTTGTGACGCTGCAGGACGTTGGCGGCCGTATTCAGCTGTATGTTGCGCGCGACGATCTGCCAGAAGGCGTTTATAACGACCAGTTCAAGAAATGGGATCTGGGCGATATTCTGGGCGCGAAAGGTAAACTGTTCAAAACCAAGACCGGCGAGCTGTCTGTTCACTGCACCGAGCTGCGCCTGCTGACCAAAGCCCTGCGCCCGCTGCCGGACAAATTCCACGGCTTGCAGGATCAGGAAGCACGCTACCGTCAGCGTTACCTGGATCTCATCTCTAACGATGAATCCCGCAACACCTTCAAAGTGCGCTCCCAGATCCTCGCCGGTATCCGCCAGTTCATGGTGGGTCGCGACTTTATGGAAGTGGAAACCCCAATGATGCAGGTGATCCCGGGCGGCGCGTCCGCGCGTCCGTTCATCACCCATCATAACGCTCTGGATCTCGACATGTACCTGCGTATCGCGCCGGAACTGTACCTGAAGCGTCTGGTGGTCGGTGGCTTCGAGCGCGTGTTCGAAATCAACCGTAACTTCCGTAACGAAGGTATCTCCGTTCGCCATAACCCAGAGTTCACCATGATGGAACTCTATATGGCCTACGCAGATTACAAAGATCTGATCGAGCTGACCGAATCCCTGTTCCGCACCCTGGCGCAGAACATTCTCGGCAAAACTGAAGTGCCTTACGGCGACCAGACGTTCGACTTCGGCAAGCCGTTCGAGAAACTCACCATGCGTGAGGCGATCAAAAAGTATCGTCCTGAAACCAACATGGCTGACCTGGACAATTTCGACGCGGCGAAAGCTATCGCGGCTGAGATTGGCATCAAGGTTGAGAAGAGCTGGGGTCTGGGCCGTACCGTGACCGAGATCTTCGAGGAAGTGGCGGAAGCGCACCTGATTCAGCCAACCTTCATTACCGAATATCCGGCAGAAGTTTCTCCGCTGGCCCGTCGTAACGACGTGAACCCGGAAATCACTGACCGCTTTGAATTCTTCATCGGTGGCCGTGAGATCGGCAACGGCTTCAGCGAGCTGAACGATGCAGAAGATCAGGCGCAGCGCTTCCAGGAGCAGGTTGACGCGAAAGCGGCAGGCGATGACGAAGCGATGTTCTACGACGAAGACTACGTTACCGCGCTGGAACACGGTCTGCCACCAACGGCGGGCCTGGGCATTGGTATTGACCGTATGGTTATGCTGTTCACTAACAGCCACACCATTCGTGACGTGATCCTGTTCCCGGCAATGCGTCCAACGAAATAAGTCACTTTGCGTGATGAAAGCCCGGTTTGCAGAAGCCGGGCTTTTTTTATGGACGAGTCGACCGCCCTGTACACAGTTAATGCATGCTAAACATTGGCATGGCGGCAAGGGCTGGTATCATAGGCCATCCGATTGACCAACACCGAGGATTTGCTGTGCGCGCAGGACGCCTGATGAAAAAACCTATACGCCTCTTTCTGTGCCTGTTTATCGGGCTGGTTCTGGCTGGCTGCTCCGGCAGTAAATCAGGCTCTGACGGCAGCTACAGCGGGTCGATGTACACCGTTAAACGCGGCGATACGCTGTCGAAGATCTCCCGCATGACCGGTACCAGCGTGCGCGACCTCGCCCGGATGAACGGCATTTCACCGCCGTACACCATCGAAATCGGACAGCGCTTAAAGGTTAACGGCAGTTCCGGATCGAAGAAATCTTCAGGCGGTAAAACAGCGAAAGTCACGCCGTCTTCCGCTGTGCCGCAGTCGTCCTGGCCGCCGGTCGGGCAGCGCTGCTGGCGCTGGCCAACGAGCGGGAAGGTTGTTCTGCCTTACTCCACTGCCGATGGTGGCAATAAAGGCATTGATATCGCAGGCTCGCGTGGTCAGCCGATTTATGCGGCGGGCGCCGGGAAAGTGGTGTACGTAGGTAGCCAGCTGCGTGGTTACGGCAACCTGATCATGATTAAGCACAGTGAAGATTACATCACCGCTTATGCGCACAACGATAAAATGATGGTCAACAACGGTCAGTCGGTAAAAATCGGCCAGCAAATTGCCACGATGGGCAGCAGCGACGCCGATGCGGTGAAGCTGCATTTCCAGATTCGCTACCGTGCCACCGCCATCGATCCGCTGCGCTATCTGCCACCTCAGGGCAGCAAACCGAAATGCTAAGTGCTCAGATTATCACCACTTAATAGTCGAAAGGCTTGTCAGTGAAGGCGTTAGGTTTATAATGCCTTCACCTTTTCGAAGGCACTCCCTGAGCGGGTGTAGTTCAATGGTAGAACGAGAGCTTCCCAAGCTCTATACGAGGGTTCGATTCCCTTCACCCGCTCCAGATTTCTCCCCCTTGTGGCAAAACTTCGTTAAACTCGTTCCGCTTTCAATCAGTTATTTACTACAGGTTGTCACGTTACGGCATCGGTTTGCTGCGTTTACGGCGCATATTTTCATTGAGCGCCTCCGGAACCTGAAAGACAAGTACGATATTGCTGGTGAGCGGATGTACTCTGACAGATACCCGAAAAAATAACCGGTAGCTGTCAGATAAAGTCTGAACGAATGCGCTTTATGGGATAAGTAATAATTTGCCCGTTGTTTTCCTGCTTTCCATATCAGCATGCGCCTGTGCGGCATCAGCCAGTGCATATTCCTTCCCGATGCTGACTTTGAGGGTTCCCGCAAGTAGCCAGTCAAACAGGATATTCGTATGTTTTCTCAACAATGCTGAAGTATGAACGTGATGGTTAAACGTTGCGTAGCCTATTTTGATACTTTTAGGAAGGCTCATAATATCAATTTTATCCGGGGCTCCCAGAATGGGCCCGTACCAGCAAAATGTGCCAGCAATCCTTAAGGCGTTCAGTGAATCCTGGAATGTGACCGGGCCGGAACCATCATAAACGACATGTACGCCCTGACCCTCTGTGAGACGCATAACTTCGGCGGCGAACGTTCCTTTCGTATCGACGATAACATGATCGGCTCCAGCCTCTTTAGCCATGGCGACTTTACTCTCAGAGGATACGCGACCAATAACCCGCCCTCCACGGTGCTTGATTATCTGGGTCAGCAGTAAACCAACACCACCAGCAGCGGCATGCACCAGAGCAATATCACCGGGCTGTATTGGGTAAAACTCGGTAGCGAAATGGCTGGCGGTCAACCCCTGCATCATCACAGACGCTGCTGTTTTATCGTCAATGCTATCAGGAATTAAAACCAGGGCGGAGGCTGGAATGACCACTTCCTCAGCATAGCTCCCTGGTGCATAAACCCAGGCAACCCTTTGTCCAGGCACAAACTCACTGACGTCGTCACTCGTACGCAATATTACCCCGGCACCTTCTACTCCAGGGATTCGGGGCCAGGGGATGTCCTGCCATACCGTGCCTTTCCTGACACCGATATCCATGAAATTTACGCCAGCTGCACTGACCCTGACCACGACTTGCCCGCTGCCAGGCTGTCGTTCCGGGCATTCCTGATATTTCAGTACTTCTGGTCCACCAGCTTGTTCTGTCACTATCGCTTTCACAAGTTACACTCCTGTCTTGAACAATCATTCCAGAATTGGGTAAAAAAAACAGGCTCATTTCAGAGCCTGGATTGCCAATGTCTTTATCACATGAAGGCTGCTTTCATCAGCCCCTCCACGAGCGGCCATTCTGATCCCTGCAATATTCGCAACCAGAAACAGGGCTACCTGCTCCGGAAGCGTGCTGGAGGAAATATCACCTTCAACTTGTGCCTGACTGATTTTACCTTTCAGTACTTCAAACATCCCTTTTGCTGCCCGATCGCGTATCGCCTGAAGATCGGTTTCGCGATTAGCAAAATCACTGATTGAACTCAGTCCAAGACATGGAGAGGTGGCTTCAGCGATCACCCGTTCCAGCATCGCCTCAATGCCATTGATAGCGCTTCCCTCTTTTTGCAGCATGGAAATATGCGCGGCGGTTTCATCTGCCGAGTACCTCTCGACCGCTGAACAGTAAAGTTGCCACTTTCCACCAAACGTATCATAGAGGCTCTGCCTGCCTATCTTCATCGCTGTTGTCAGCATTTGGGCAGACGTCGCAGCGTAGCCGTATTCCCGAAATACGGCAATTGCCGCATTCAGCGCGACTTCAACATCAAATTCTTTATATCTGGCCATGGAAAGGAGTGTAGCCAATTCTGGAATCATCAGTCAATAATACGTTGTGAACGTTTTGCATCTTTACTATCTTAAGTCTTCTTATGCGCTACCTTGTGCAATGTGAATCTACAGGCAAAATTTTATCTTCATGGGTACATGCCTTTGCTCGCCCGGGCCGTACAGATATGCGCGCTCATCACTTCCATGGCAGGACCTCTCAGGGATCAAATATCCCGGCATACCATTACCGGCAGCACCAGCCCCTGAATCATCCAGCTGCCGGGTTTAACCGGCGTTATCCAGAAGAAGTTGATGCTGTCCATCATCAGCTGATTAATGATATCCGCAGGGGCGGTATCGTCCGGCGTTTTTTGCATCTGCTTGCCATGAATATGGTAGATATTGCTGTTATCCACCCGCTCAAGCGTCATGTTATAGCGTCTGTCGATGGCATAGTTTTTTTCCGGCATCAGCATCACTCCTTTATCAAACGCCGTGAGCGAACTTTCCGAGTTCATCAGCAGCAACGTCGTCATCCTCAGTTCTATATAGTTGCCGTCAGGGTAAGTTTTCCGGGTAACCACGTCCGATTCACACTTGAGTAAAGGGGGCGTACTCTTCCATAAACCAGGTAGCGCAAAGTATGTCACTACCGTTAACAACCCTGCCAGCAGTGCTCCGGCTACCAGGAATTTTTTGATCACGGCCTACTCCCCCGTCAGACTACGAAAGGATATGCAGCTGCGATAGCCTGAATGGGAGTCCTGCAGGAAACATACTCCCATAAAAGAATTCTGCAGATTAATTTGATGAAACGTCGATAAATAAACATCAGCCGCACGCTGCAGACAGTTTATTTTGTTGTTTATTAGCCCTCTGGCTGCCTCTTCAAGAGAGTGATTGAGATCTGCTCCATTGTTTTTATTCATCACGTATATTGCACACTGATGGAAATGTCCGGCATAGGAAAGGGAGGGATCCTGCGGCAGCGTATTGCGGCTCATCCATTGCGTTACAATGCTCGACACAACGGCGCTCAGAATAATCATTAGTAATATTAGAAGAATATTTCTTACATTCTTGCGCAGCCAGTTAGAGGGAGTCTGTTCGTATAACGATTTACCGTCTGCTGTCGCCTCTTTTTTTGGCCGCACGGTATGGTGCTGGATATGCGCCGAGAGGCTAAACCCTTTCCCTCTTACCGTTGTAATTAAAGAAGGATCGTGTTCAAGCATGCGAAACGCTTTACGAATTTCACTGATGGCAACGTTCAGGCTGACGGAAGAACCCGAAAAGCCGTGATCCTCCCAGACGCGTTTAATCAGCTCATCGCGCTCCAGTAGCTTGCCATTATTAAGGATAAGAACATGCAACAATCTGGCAGCCTGATTCGATAAGCGAACAGCGGTTTCCTCGACACCTTCGAGTAAAATTGTGCCGGTATCTACTTCGTAAAGCATTGTATAGTCAATGAGATATTTCATGCGTTGCGTCTTAGTTAAAAACCGTGGGCATAAAGCGCGGCTAGTATTTAGGACAAAAATACGTGGGTCAAGGTATCAGCAACCAGGAAAAAATCTCTTCATGGCAATAGCATTTAAAGTCCAAAGATAAAATTTCACCCAGAGATTGTATGGATGTTCTAAACAGATTAATAATAAAGTTTTAATCTTCTCATAAGATTATTATTCTTATGATTTCAATAAGTAAGAATAATGTTTTGTATTTTGAGATTATTATGCATGATTATGTTGTCGGGTCGCAGCAGCCCAGTACAGACGGCATGCGACTCAAAAATGGGTTTTCGGTACATTAAAATAGTTTCTCCGCGTGATTAATAATCGATTCTGGCTCTCCGAAGCCAGGCGGTTTAAAGCGCGGATAAATAATTTTATGAAAGGTCACACTGCAATCTTTTTTACCGGAAAGTTCGACCCTGGTATTTGTAAAATTAAATCGTATTCTGGAGTTTCTCATGCTTAAGAACATTATTTCCTTAACCGTACTGGCTGCGGCAATGACCTCTGGCGCGGCAACCGCCGCTGACCAGGCTGCGGGTGGCGTAATCAATTTCTCTGGTGCCATCACCGACACGACCTGCACCATCAACGGCGGCAAAAGTGCTGACTTTACGGTTGCCCTGGCGCCAATCTCCGTATCTGATGCGGGCACTACCGTTGGGCCGATCACTAAAAACAAAAAATCTTTCTCCCTGACCTTCTCCGGCTGCTCACCTGCGGCAGGTACCGCCGGTACGCCTCTGAAAGTCTATTTCTCCTCCGCGGATAACATCTCTACTGATGGAAAATACCTGCTGAATAATAGCGTCAACGAAAGCGACGCTGGCGTAGCTCGCAACGTTGGCTTCTCACTGGCAGAGCCGTCTTCCTCAACGCCAATCCCGCTGAATCAGCCTTACACCACCAAGGTAATGGGTGATAAAACTGCGCCGGATGCCGAAACGCTGACCCTCGACGTGTATTACTACAAAACCAACAGCGATGCGGCAAAAGTGGGTTCCCTGAGCTCCAATGTGACTTATACCGTTGCCTATCTGTAATTGTTTTTCCGCCGGGCCCGGCTCCGGGCCTGGTTAATAAGGTTTTATCATGCGCACTCTTTATCTTCTGGCTACCATGCTGCTGGCGTCAGGTTCTGCATGGTCCAATGTTATTATTAACGGTACCCGAATTATTTATCCTGAAAATACCAAAGAAACGGTTGTTCAGCTTATTAATAACGGGGACGATCCTTCCCTGGTACAGGCATGGATTGACGATGGCGATATTAATTCCACACCAGAAACGGCAAAAGTCCCGTTTCTGCTCACGCCACCGGTCGTAAAAGTAAACGGTCATAACGGGCAGCAGCTGCGTATTAAAAAATTACCGGCTAGCCTTCCTGGCGATCGTGAATCCGTATTTTATCTGAACGTGCTGGATATTCCTCCCAAGCCTGAAAATATGCAGGGCCTGAATACCATGCAGCTGGCAATTAAGTCACGAATTAAGGTTTTTTATCGTCCGACAGCCCTTAAAGGCACGCTCGAGCAGGCGATAAATCAACTCAGGCTGAATGCCGATGCCCGCGGTTTCACCATTATCAATAACAGCCCGTTCAATATCACGATTGCCAACATCGAAGGCTCAGGCGAAAGCAAGCTGCTGGAAAACTCCCTGATGGTTTCTCCCTTCAGTCAGGACACGGCTATCAGCAAGAAAAGCGTCAGAAAAGGCCAGTCGTATCGCGTGATGTACGTCGACGATGCCGGAGCCTACCAGACCAAAGCCCTGATCACCGAGTAAACGGAACTCTCACTCATGAAACGCAAACAAAACAGACTCTGGCTGTTGGCGGCATGCTCATGCCTGCTGCCCCAGCCCTCCCGCGCGGTAACTTTTGATACGTCCTTACTGGCCGGTGCATCGCGTGAGTCCGATCTGTCTCGCTTTTATGAGGATAACGACATGCCTGCGGGCAATCAGGAGATGGATATCTACGTCAATGGCGACTGGCAGGGGCGCTATACGGTGACGTTTGGTAAAGCCAAAGACGACATCTTCCTTGACCGCACCAGTGCCGGACTGCTGGGGATCGATATGAGTCAGCTTAACCTGATGGATCAAGATGGCGTCCAGTTGAAAAAGCTGGTGCAGGGCGGTCGCGTTGCTGTCGACCCCGGAACCCTGAGCATTCAACTGACGGTGCCACAAAGCTTTATGCTGCATCATGAGCAAGGCTACGTCGATCCGCGCCTCTGGGACCAGGGCATTCCGGCGTTGATGCTCTCTTACAACACAACTTATTACAACACGCGCTCGAAAACGGGTAGCCGGGACAGCGATGACGATCTTTACGCCGGGCTGGATTCCGGGATCAACCTGCTGGGCTGGCAGTTTCGCGACAGCAGCACCTGGAGCAAGCACTCAGGAGAGAGTGGCCAGTGGCAGAATAATACCCGCTATCTTCGCCGTCCCATCCCAACGCTGAAGTCGAATCTGATGATGGGCGACTTTTATACTCCCGGCGATCTGTTTGATTCGCTTCGGGTACGCGGCGTCTCTCTGGGATCGGATATCAATATGCGACCGAACTCCCAGCAGGGTTTTTCGCCCGTCGTACACGGCGTGGCACGGACTAATGCCCTGGTTAAGGTCATGCAGAGCGGTAACGTTATCTGGCAGGAGAACGTTCCACCGGGCGCGTTTACGCTCGACAATATTCAGCCCACCGGCTCGGCAGGGGATCTGCTGGTCGTGGTACGTGAAGCGGATGGTTCTCAGCAGTCTTTTTCTGTCCCGTTCTCCGCCGTACCGGGCATGCTGAAACAGGGCATCAGCCAGTACAGCCTGGTCGCGGGTAAAGTGCATCAGGCCAATACCGATTATCAGCCAGCGTTTATTCAGGGCACGCTGCGCCATGGCTTCAACAACCTGGTCACTGGCTATGCAGGCTCAATTCTCAGCGCAAACTACGCCTCCGGCCTGCTCGGTGCAGGCTGGAACCTGCCGGTAGGTGCCGTTTCGCTGGACGTCACTCATGCCAGAACACAGCTGCAAAACCGAAGCGACAGCGGGCAAAGCTTCCGTATCGCCTACAGTAAATTCGTCAGCACTACCGCGACTAACTTTACCCTGGCGGCCTATCGCTACTCGACCAAAGGTTACTACAGCTTCAGTGACGCCATTTATTCCCGCGAAGGCTACCATCGGCTGGAAAAAGAGTATGACAAGATGAAAGATGTCTATGGCTTCAGCCCGGACATCGATCTCAATACGTGGGATGCGCTGCGTTCTGCTCGCCCTAAAAATACCTTCAACCTGGATCTTAACCAGCAGTTAGGGAAGGGCTGGGGAACGGCGTTTATCTCCGCTACCCAGCGAGATTACTGGAGCAAAGCGCAGAAAAGTCGGGAATATCAAATTGGTTACTCCAACTCGCTTGGCCAGGCCAGCTATACGCTTTCCGCCAGCCGCGTTCGCAACAGCGATCGCCAGCAGGAAACGCGCATGTACGTCTCACTCAGCCTGCCCTTCTCAATGTTTGACAGCAGCGCATGGCTTACCTCCAGCGTCTCGGCAGCGGATTCACACTACCAGCAGACCAACCTTAGCCTGAGCGGCAACGCCATGGATTCGAATCGTCTGAGCTATTCCCTTTCCGGCAGCAATCAGCACGGTGGGAGCAATACCGCCAGCGCCAGCGCCGCATACCGTTCTGATATCTCAACGGTTGGTGGCTCCTGGAGTGAATCCTCTGACTACCGGCAGGCTGGCCTCAGCAGCCGCGGTAGCATCGTTGCCATCCCTGGTCACGTGCTGATGTCCAACGAAGTGGGCCGGACGATGACCATCGTGGAAGCGCCAGGGGCAAAAGGCATGATGGTGAACGGAGATGACAGCATCGTCACCAACCGCGACGGGCTGGCGCTGGTGCCTTATGCAACCCCGTACCGCCGCAATGCCATTACCCTGTCCAGCACCAGTGACAGCGTTGGCGCGGAAGTGATGGGTAACATCGCCAATACGGCTCCCTGGGACGGCGCCGTCAGCTATCTGCGCTTCGAAACCGATCGCCGGACCTCCTGGGAGCTTAATGCCTTACAGGCCAGTGGGAAACCGCTGCCGTTTGGAACAGAAGTCTTTAACGATGACGGAGAGTCGGTCGGATTCGTGGGCCAGAACAGCGTGCTGTATATTCGCTCGGAGCATCAGCCAAAGAGCCTGAACGTCAAACTGCGCGATGGAAGCTGCCGGCTCGTCTCTCCGACCTATGGGATGAATGCAGCCCCTACGCGCTGTCGCTAGTTTTCTGCATGACAGGAGTTTTTATGTTCAGGTTATTTCTTTTTCTGCTGCTGGCCTGCGCCAGCGGCGTAAGCTATGCCACCTGCTCCGGCAGCGGAATCAGCTACGGTACGCCCCTCAACATCGATCTGTCGGACAAGCTCAGCATGACCAATACCCAGTGGACCACCACGGTCATGACGCAGTACGTTGGCTCCTTTAACTGCACCACCGGTAATAGTGAATTTGCCTATACGCCGATTTTGTCCACCGACAGCAGCAAGGCCACGATTCTTTCCTTTGGCAAATATAACGTGCGCGCAGAGATCGTGAATACGCCGGCAAACCCAAAACTTGCCAGCTCCGGTCGACACACTGCTTCAGAGCTTAACACGGCAATGAATCTGCGCTTTACGCTGGTCAGCAGTACCGGCACGGCAGTGGCTGGTAACACGGTAAGCATCAGCGATGTCATGTTTGTCAGCGACATGAGCGGCATGTCGTTATGGGAAATTCTGACGTGGCCGCTAACCCAGGCGGCGAAGATCCTGACCTGGTTGTTTAATGGTTTCCACTGGCCGTACGATAATCGCGATATGTACGGTCAGCCGATGACAATTAAGTATGCACCGGCGGAAACCACCTGCGCTTTTGACAACGCCGGGCTGACGGTTGTATTGCCAAAAGTCGGGATTTCACAGCTGGACTCCTCAAGCCAGCCGGGTATCACACCCTTCACGCTGAATATGAGCTGCCAGAACCTGAACACGGACAGCACCTCAACGCGTGCGGTGGATATGTTCCTTTCCAGCAATAACCTGCTGCCTGCCGACAGTAGCGTACTGGTAGACAGCAGTACTTCAGCGGCTAAAGGCGTTGGCATTCGGGTCGTAAAAACCAGTAATGCAGGTAAACCCGTCGTGTTTTCTACCTCTACTACCAGTCGGGGAACCGCCACATCTCTTTTCAGCGTGGCGCAGGGCGGTGCCATGACGCAAACTATTTCCATTCCCATGGCGGCTTATTACTACGTATATAATACTAGAGCTGTCGCTCAGGGTAATATAAATACATCAGCTGTACTGAATATCATTTATCCCTAAATAGCGATCTTTTACGCCAAACCAGATGACATTTACTCTTAAGTAGATGTCATTTACTCTTAAGTGAGTATCATTCATTCTTGATTTCTATAGTTCAATAACAATAAATCAACCTCATCAATCATTCTCTTTGATTCCATCGAGGATGTCTGTATAACTTTAATGAAGTGAGCGCAAGTAAGCGCTTTCTCAATGTTCACCAGATAGGGGGGGGAGTGAAATATCTCATTGATTACAGGATGCTTTATGAGGTTGATACTGCCCTTGTTTTGCTTATAGATGAACCAGAAGTAAACATTAAGTTATCAAATCAGGCAGGACGGTTATTATATCAGCTGGTTATTAACAGCGGTCATGAGCTGACGCGGGAAGCGTTAATTGAAACGGTTTGGGAAAATCAGGGGTTTACGGGTTCCTCGGTTAGCCTTAACGTTGCTATCAGTGAAATCAGAAAGGCATTTCGCCAGCTTGGACACGATCCTGGATTAATTAATACCATCCGCAAAAAAGGCTTTTGTCTTAATGCACACATTGAGCACCACACGGTGCGCCCCGTAGCCCGTGCGGCTGAGGCTGAGAGTGAGACTGAGTCTTCAGAACTTCAGCAAGTTCCTGAAGTCACGGTGCAGCGTAATCCTCTTATGCTGATGCTGGCTATCCTGCTGATCGCCATTATTGCCGGAGTCGTGTTGATGCTGCTCTCGTGGTTCGGCAATGCCGATACCTTCGAACCCACAGAACTGGTTTTTTTGGGACAGCATGAGCAGTGCGGGCTCTGGCTTATTGGCAGCCGTCGGGATCCCGATAACCCGGACGTTCTGTTAAAGGCGATAGACCATCAGCTAAATACCTGGCAGATCGATTGCCGGAAAAATAAAGCTGACGTCTTTTTTTCCAGCACCGAGCAGATTGTCTTTAAGAACAGCTTCACTGGCGTATGCTTCAGAAATGAAAAAGATACAGGTTACCGGAGCTGCCGATCTCTGCGTAAGTTAGGGGAGATACAGAACATTGACTCGTAAGAAATGGTTTACGCATGGAATTGCGATCTTCTTTATTACGCTTTTTGTTATTTCAGCAGGCAGTAAACTCCTTCGTAACAAAAATGCCACGTTTGAATGTAAATCAGACATTATTACGCGTAAAAGCTACGTTACAGGTGGTTCCGTTGAACTCAGGTTAGCTGGCGTGTTTCTTTATGATGGTAAAACATCCCTTAACGCTGTTTATCAAGGGCTAATGAAGACCGAATCGCAAACGCTGATTATCGATCGCACGTTCAGTCTCAAAATAAAAAAAATGCACGGCAGCAATATTTATCAGATAGTCGAAAGAAAAATTGATCGTTTGCCTGATGATACTGCACCGCCAGGCATTGTGGATCAGCTTCAGCTGGACAATATAGATTATTTATATATAACGCAGGTAAAAGATAACGCCCTGCTAATACAAAGCGTGATACTACCGTCAATGATTTGTACAAGAATATGAACCACATAAGCGGGTCAGATCTTATGGCGGCACTGTTCAGCCTGAAGCGTGCCGCCATTGAAGGTTCTCTGGTACCCCGCCATTTTATCGTCCAGACTTACTTCAAAGGCATAGTCTGTGCAGGCATTGTGCATTACACTGCGCGCTGCAAAATTGAGTAGATGAAGAATGAGGCGGTAATGGCGATGAACGGAACAATCACAACCTGGTTTGAAGACAAAGGGTTTGGGTTTATCAAAGATGAAAACGGCGATAATCGCTATTTTCACGTGATTAAGGTCGCCAACCCGGAGCTGATTAAAAAAGATGCGGCGGTAACGTTTGAGCCGACAACCAACACCAAAGGCCTGTCCGCATTTGCGGTGAAGGTACTGCCGGAAAGCAAATATATCTACATTGCGGGCGAGCGCCTGAAGCTCAGCTCGATCAAAACGTATCTGGTCTACAGTGAAGAAGAGCCTGTCGACAGCAAAATAGACAAAGAGAATGCGGTGCTTTCCGTGGGCCTGCTGATGAACAGTATTCGCCCGAAAGCGACGGTCAAAGTGGGTGAAATGCGCTCCGTGAAGAAGCTGGCGATCACCACCTTCCAGAAAAAAACGCTGATTTTTTCTGAAGATGAAATCGACATCGAAGCCACAGTGAAAATGCTTAAGGTGTGATTTTTACGGGCCGGTGGCGATGTGGCGCCAGCGCTTTTATGTTGCGTTAGTGTTAATTTTTGCGTAGGCTCCACTTTTTCGGAGCCGTAAAATGTCCGTCACTGATTCCCTCCTTGCCTTTACCTTCGCTGCAACTCTGCTCACCCTGACGCCTGGTCTCGATACCGCCCTGATCCTGCGAACCTCCGTTGCGGAAGGGGGCAAAAAAGCCGTTCAGGCGGCGCTCGGCATTGACGTTGGCTGTTTCATCTGGGGCGCGCTGGTGGCGTTTGGTCTCGGGGCGCGCTGGCGGTCTCTGAACTGGCGTACAGCTTACTGAAGTGGTGCGGTGCGGCTTATCTGTGCTGGCTTGGCGTTCAGCTTTTGTTGCGCCCGCGGCAGAGCTTTACGCTCACGCCCGGCGGTGACGCACAAAGCAGCAACGGGTTCTTACGCGGGATGTTGGGCAACGTGCTGAATCCCAAAATGGGCGTGTTTTATGTCTCTTTTCTGCCTCAGTTTATTCCTGTCGGGCACTCCCCTCTGGTCTGGACCTTTCTTCTGGTGTCGATCCACGTTTGCCTGGGGACGCTGTAGTCGCTCACGTTGATTCTGGCGTCAGGCTATGCTGCGTCCATGCTAAAAAATCCCTCGGTCGTCAAATGGCTGGATCGGGCCACCGGCATCGCGTTTTTGCTCTTTGCGGCACGACTGGCTCTCAGTAAGCGCTGACCCAGCGCCAGCCCAGCGCAATGGTGGCAACGATAATGGTGGCGATGGCCGCCAGGTGCATCAGGAAATCCTCAGGATGCAGATGTACCGGGTGGCAAAACATCAGCAGCGAAAGCGCCATGCAGGCCACGGCTGTGCCCGATAACGTCAGGCTTTGCAGCGGCTTCAGGGTGCGGGTATGGCGCAGATAGCCAATCACCAGCGCGATCATTGGCACGCTGACGGTCACCATGAACGTGTAGCAGCGCGTATCCGTCAGGCTACTTGCCGTCAGCGGCTGGTAGCCGAGGCTCATCAGGACCGATGCCAGCCACATCCCTGCCAGCAGGAGCAGCCAACGCATTTTCGCTGGGCGTTGCCCGGCTATGCTGAGCGTAAACGCCGAATGGATAGCCAGCAGTCCCAATACAAAAATGACGATCAGCTGCGCTATTGCCAGCCAGGCTCCCGGCTGCGTCCAGTCCGTTGCCGTACGCTCCAGCAGCAGGCTAGCGAGCGCTCCCGCGGGCAGCGCCATGAGTACCCAGCTTGCCACACGCCAGCGCACCGGTAAGATACGGTTGACCGGGGTGGCGCGATGGCTCAGTTTTTCAATTAACGCATCATGTAACGCATCATGACTGTCCATGACTGGCTCCAGAACGGCGAAGGGTGTTTAACGCCCGGTGTAATAATGATTTCACGGCGGAGACGCTCAGATTATTGGCCTGAGCGGCTTCAGCGAGGCTCATCTCCTGCAAATGAACGTGCTCGACAAGCTGGCGCTGCCGAGCGGGAAGCTGATTCAGGAAACCATCCAGCTCCTCACCGACGTCCAGCCGTTCCGCTCTGAGAGCAAACGAAGGATCGGCCATCTCAAGGAGCGAATCATCGTCCGCCACTTCCCGTCGGGCGCGCCGCCCGTGCCGCCTTAAGGCATCAATGGCCCGGGCATGGGCAATCGCCATCAGCCAGGGCAGAAACGGGCTGCCCGGATCGTAGGTGTGGCGGATCCGGTGCAGGGTTAACAGCACGTCCTGAATCACGTCTTCGGTCAGCTCCTCGTCGTCCACCTGTTTGCGGACAATCGCGCGGATAACCGGCACCAGCGTCTGCAACAGCTGCGCATACGCCTGCCGGTCACCCGCCTGGGCACGCGCCATAAACGCGGGCCAGGCTTCACGCGGGACAACCACCTTATCCATATTCCGCCTTGCAGCACGACGCCGGAAAAGCCGGGCGTGCCGCCGTTACGGTCATCACGCTTTTTTTCCGGACGCCTGATTAAGGGCATTCACCACGATAGTCGGGGTCAATACCTGAGGGAGTACCTTCGGTGCGCCACCGTTGGCAGGATAGACCACATACAGCGGTAATCCTCCCTGGCCAAACTGGCTCAGCGCGTCATCGACATCTGGATTAAATTTAGTTGAATCTGCCACCATATACAGCGTACCGGTACGGGCCATCGCCTCTTTTACCGCCTGGGTTGAGAGTGATGTTTTGTCGTTGACCTGACAGGTAATACACCACGAGGCGGTAAAGTTTACGAAGATAGCTTTGCCATGACCACGCTGTTCTGCCACCGCCTGCGGCGTCCATTTAACCGTTGCGGTGCTTGCCATGACGTCAGCCGTTGCCGCAGGCTTCATGATGCCCGGCAGAGGTAAAAGAATCGCGACTATCAGCACAGCCGTCACCGCATACATTACCCGATATCCCCGGCCAGCCAGCTGGCGTCGTTGGGCGATGCCGTACAGCCACGCGGCGAAACTCAGGGCTACCGAACCTGCCAGCATTACGCCAAGCGCGGTCGTACCTGCCTGCTGAGCCAGCACCCAAACCAGCCAGGCGAACGCACCAAGCATAGGGAATGCCAGCGCATGCTTAAGCACGTTCATCCACGCCCCCGGCCTCGGCAGACGTTTAGCCAGCGCCGGGAAGAGTGATATTAGCGTGAACGGGGCGGCAAAGCCCAACGCCAGCGCGAAGAAAATGGCCAGAGCGACCGTAGGCGGTTGTATCAGCGCATAGCCGATAGCGCTCGCCATGAACGGTGCAGAGCAGGGGGTGGCGACGATGATCGCCAGCGCGCCGGTCAGCGCGGAGCGTACGAATGCCCCACGCCCGACGGAAATTTCCCCGGCGCGCTGTAGCGAAAGTCCCACTTCAAATACGCCGAGCAGGTTCAGGGCGGCACCAAGAATCACCAGCGCCAGCAGCGAAATCACCATCGGCGACTGAAGCTGGAAGCCCCAGCCGACGGCAGCGCCGCCTGCGCGGGCCGCCAGCAAAACCCCGGCAAGCAGCATCATGGTGACAACCACGCCGAGCAGGAACGCCAGGCCTTCGCTGCGGGCGCTGGCAGTATTGCCGTCGTGGCGCAGCAGGCCAAACGCCTTCAGCGAAACCACCGGGAACACGCAGGGCATAAAGTTGAGAATAATGCCGCCGAGGAAGGCGGCGAACAGGGCGGTTAGCATAGCGCGTCTCTGTCTGTTATCAGGAGTGTGACTGGGCGTACTTCTTCACGGCATCCATGGTTTTCTGGATGTGCTCGTCCGGGTTACGGTCGGTGTAGCTCAGCAGTATTTTGCCATCTGGCGCAATCACAAACGAGGTGCGGTCCGAGAGCGTTTTACCGCCCATCTGCATCTGCGTCTGGTATTCGGCGGCAACTTTTGCGCCCGGATCGGCGGCAACGGCAAACTTATTGCGGCACTCGAGCTGCGAGAACTTCGCGACCTGGTCGGTATTCCCGGCGGTGACGCCAATCACCGTGGCGCCCAGCTTTTTAAAATCGTCGGTGGCTTCGGCAAAGTCATGAGCCTCAAGCGTGCAGCCTGCGGTGAATGCAGCCGGGAAGAAATAGAGCACCACCGGCCCTTTTTGCAGCGCCTGCTGCAGTGAGAAGGTCAGGGGTTTACCGCCAAGCGCGGCATCCAGCTTGAAGTCAGGCGCGCTTGCGCCAACGGGAAGTGCAGCTGCGGCGTTAAAGGCCATCAGAGACAGGCCAAATACGGCGGCGCTGGCAAGCAGGGATAAATGGTGTTTCACAGCAATCATGGTCGGCTCCGGTCATGTTGAGTTAAAGGGTCTTCCCTTAACAGTTCGCCGGAGGTGAGAGAAAAGTTGCGCGAGTGTGAAAAAATTTTTGTGGGCTTAGAAGAGAAGTGCCTTCAGGCTGGCCGAAGGCACTCAGAAAGCCTTAGTGCTGCGCCGTCTGCGGCAGATTGTTCAGCACGTCCAGCGCGGCCTGTGGCAGCGTCAGGTGCGCCGCGGCCAGGTTTTCATTCAGGTGGCCGAGCGAAGAGGTGCCCGGGATCAGCAGAATATTTGGTGCGCGCTGCAGCAGCCAGGCCAGCGCCACCTGCATCGGCGTGGCGTTCAGGCTTGCGGCGATCTCATTAAGTTCCTGAGACTGCAGCGGTGAGAAGCCACCCAGCGGGAAGAAGGGCACGTAAGGAATGTGCTTAGCCGCCAGGGCGTCGATCAGCGCATCGTCATGGCGATTAGCGACGTTGTAGAAGTTCTGTACGCAGACGATTTCCGTCTGCTTCATGCCGTCTTCTACCTGCTTCGCGGTGACGTTGCTCAGACCGATGTGGCGGATTTTTCCCTGCTTTTTGAGATCAATCAGCGTAGAAAGCGGCTCTTCCAGCGAACCTTCTGCCGGGCCATGGACGCTAATCATGCTGCGCAGGTTGACCACGTCCAGCGCTTCCAGGCCGAGATTGCGCAGGTTGTCTTCCACCGCCTGAGTCAGTTCCGGTGCAGAAAGTGCAGGCAGCCAGTTACCCTGCTCGTCACGGCGGGCGCTGACTTTCGTGACGATTGTCAGTGACTCCGGATACGGATGCAGCGCTTTTTTGATGATTTGGTTAGTGACGTGCGGGCCGTAAAAATCGGAGGTGTCGATGTGATTCACGCCCGCTTCAAGCGCGGCCTGCAGAACTTTAACCGCCATCTCCGGATCTTTTGGTGGACCGAACACGCCGGGACCGGCGAGCTGCATCGCGCCATAACCAAGACGCCAGACTTCGCGATCGCCAAGAGTAAAGCTGCCGGACTGTGTAACGCTGGACATAACTGTTTCCTCATAATGGCTTAACCGAATCAGTGTAAACCGATTCGCTGAGGAGAGAGGGGAATAAAGTTTAACGGAATGTGCGGCAGGCAAGCCTGCCGCGGCGGTGTTTAACTGAAGAACATCACTGAGACGCAGAGCAAACCCACAATCAGCGTGATGAGGCTGCCCGCCGAGCGGTAAGGCTTGAGGGCCGGAATCAGGTACGTGGAGAGCGTCGGCATAATAAAGAGGATCATCGCAATCAGCGGGCCGCTGATGGCATAGATCATTGAGATGGCATTCGGGTTGATGCAGCAGACGATAAAGGTCACCGTCGACACCAGCAGAATGGAGATGGCGCGATTAAACGCGCGGCTCTTGCGGATGCCCGCGACATTCAGCGTCGCGCGGACCATTTCACTCGCCCCTTCAACCACGCCAAAGTAGGTGCCGAGGAACGACTTCGACATCGCCACAATCGCCACAATAATCCCGGAAACCGCCAGCCAGTGCGGCGCAGCGGGCATCATTGCCAGCGCGGAAAGAATGGTGACACCTTCATTTTTGGCATTCACGATGTAGCTTTCCGGAATGGCCAGCAGGCAGCTGAACACGAAGAAAAGCACGCTCAGGCAGATAATCAGATAGGCAATCCGCATAATTTTTTTGCATTTATCCATGGCCTGCTCGCCGAACTTCTCGCGCCGGTCGATGGCGAAGGTCGAGATTATCGGCGTATGGCTAAAAGCGAAAACCATCACGGGAATAGAGATCCAGACCTGGTGCAGCGTTTGCGGCGTAAACGTCAGCCCCTCGCTAAACATTGTCGGTTGCCAGTCACCTGTCAGGTAGAGCGACAGGAACAGGAAATACGCAATCAGCGGGAAGACCAGAAAACCCATCACCTTCAGCGTGGCGTGACGGCCCATCAGGAAGATCAGATTCAGCACCAGGACCACCACCAGGCTGACCGCCATGCGGATGCCGAGGGTGACGGTCATCTGTTTCGCCAGCTGTTCCGTCAGCGAGTTGGTGATGGCGACGGCGTAAATCAGCACCACCACAAAGAAGGCAATGAAATAGAGGGCGGTGATAAGATTACCGATCTTCTTACCGTAGTAGTGACTGACGGCGCCGGTGATACCAACGTTAGCGGGCAGGTTAGCGGAGAGGATAAAGCGGCAAAGCGCGCGGTGTGGCCAGTAGGTTAACGGCCAGGCTACCAGGGCCGTAATCAGTAACACCATTGCCCCTGCGGACCCTAACTGAATCGGCAGAAACAGGGTGCCCGCCCCTACCGCAGTACCATATAAGGCGAAACTCCACAGAGTTTCGTCTTTTGACCATAATTTCGACATTTTTTGAATCTTTAAACCAGATAACGAAAAAACAGCGGCGAGTTTACTCCATTTCAGGCCCCCCAGGGGGAGGAGATTTGTTTTAATCGGCGAGATGGCCGATGAATGTTAAGTGAAGGAAAATCCCTTTGTGATAAAACTCACTTTTCGTAAACAATTGCGATAATTGTTGATAACAATGCTCTACTATAGCGCTGTTTATTTGCGCAGAGGTCGGGATGAAAGACGTCGTTATCGTAGGTGCTGTACGCACGCCTATCGGCTGTTTCCAGGGGGCGCTCTCGCGCTTTACCGCAGTCGAATTGGGTAGCGTCGTGGTGAAAGCGCTGGTTGAACGCACCGGGCTGGATCCGCTGGCGGTCGATGAGGTGATCCTCGGGCAGGTGCTGACGGCTGGCGCCGGGCAGAACCCTGCGCGTCAGTCGGCCATCAAGGGCGGGTTGCCGAATACCGTTTCGGCCATCACCATAAACGACGTATGCGGCTCCGGCCTGAAGGCGCTGCATCTGGCGACCCAGGCGATTCAGTGCGGCGAAGCCGATGTGGTTATCGCGGGCGGCCAGGAGAACATGAGCCGGGCACCGCACGTGCTGACCGACAGCCGCACGGGCGCTCGACTGGGCAACAGCCAGCTGATAGACAGCCTGGTTCACGACGGCCTGTGGGATGCCTTCAACGATTACCATATGGGCGTGACGGCGGAAAATCTCGCCCGGGAATACGGCATATCGCGTGAGCTGCAGGACGCCTGGGCGCTCAGCTCCCAGCAAAAAGCGCGGCGAGCCATTGATTCAGGCCGCTTTCGCGATGAGATCGTGCCGGTAGTGAATCTGCAAAAAGACGGGCTGGCGCAGGTGGTAGACACCGACGAACAGCCGCGTACCGACGCCAGCGCCGAAGGCCTGGCGCGTCTGATGCCGGCGTTTGATTCGCTCGGTTCAGTGACCGCCGGGAACGCCTCATCCATCAACGATGGCGCGGCGGCGGTGATGATGATGAGTGAATCGAAGGCGCTGGAGCTGAACCTGCCGATCCTTGCGCGTATCCGTGCGTTTGCCAGCGTCGGGGTCGACCCGGCACTGATGGGGATCGCCCCGGTTTATGCTACGCGGCGTTGCCTGGAGCGGGTGGGTTGGCAGCTCGCCGATGTCGATCTGATTGAGGCCAATGAAGCGTTTGCTGCCCAGGCCATTTCAGTAGGGAAGGTACTGGAGTGGGATGAAAAGCGCGTCAACGTTAACGGCGGAGCCATTGCGCTCGGGCATCCGATTGGCGCGTCCGGCTGCCGTATTCTGGTATCGCTGGTGCATGAAATGATCAAGCGGGATGCCCGCAAGGGGCTGGCGACGCTGTGCATCGGTGGTGGTCAGGGCGTTGCGCTGGCGGTAGAGCGCGAGTAGCTTTTTCTTTTTTCCCATCGGGCCTCCACTGGAGGCCTTTTTGTTTGGGCAAAAAAAAGCCCTTAACGAGAAAGGGCAAGGCCAGTTACAGAAACACTCAGTTCACTTCTGATGATGGCTGGGGAACATATGAATCAGCCTGCAAGTTATCAAAACGATGTTTTATTTTTCGTGATGCTTCACGCACTTTTCCGTATCGTCTGCTCACCTTTATTTCCCTGCCGGTTTTCCCTTGTTCACTGTTCTTTTTTAAAGATTTAGTAATGTTCTGTTTTTAAATGTTTTTTACGTTTTTAACTGCGCTGAGTCCCTGCGCTAACGTGATCGATTTTGCATTTTTAGGATTTTAATGCAGAAAATGTGAAACGCTGTTTTATTTATAATTGAAAACGGCCCGGTGGAGGACTAAGATGGCCTCAACGGAAAAGCGAAACTGCTTTTCAAAATGGATAACCCTATACCGGAGGTTAATGTGGACATCAGACAAAGCATCCACAGCGCACACGCCAAATCCCTCGACACGCAGGCGCTACGGAACGAATTTTTAGTGGAGCAGGTGTTTGTCGCCGACGAGTACACGATGGTTTACAGCCATATCGATCGCATTATCGTGGGCGGCATTAAGCCTGTGACGAAAAGCGTTTCCGTCGGCGGCGAAGTGGGCAAACAGCTGGGCGTGAGCTACTTTCTTGAACGCCGTGAGCTGGGCGTTATCAACATCGGCGGGCCGGGCACCATTACCGTTGATGGTAAATGCTATGAAATCGGCCATCGCGATGCGCTGTATGTCGGCAAAGGGGCGAAAGAAGTGGCGTTTGCAAGTATCGACGCCGCCAAACCCGCGAAGTTCTACTACAACTGCGCCCCGGCGCACACCACTTATCCGACAAAAAAAGTGACGCCGGCAGACGTCGCCCCGGTGACGCTTGGCGATAACCTCACCAGCAACCGTCGCACCATCAACAAGTATTTTGTGCCGGACGTGCTGGAAACCTGCCAGCTCAGCATGGGGCTGACCGAACTCGAACCGGGCAACCTGTGGAACACCATGCCGTGCCACACCCACGAGCGCCGGATGGAAGTCTATTTCTACTTCAACATGGCCGATGACGCCTGCGTATTCCACATGATGGGGCAACCGCAGGAGACGCGGCATATCGTCATGCACAACGAACAGGCTGTGATCTCGCCGAGCTGGTCGATTCACTCTGGCGTCGGCACCCAGGCCTACACCTTCATCTGGGGCATGGTGGGTGAAAACCAGGTCTTTGATGATATGGACCACGTTGCCGTGAAAGACCTGCGCTAAGCCGCAGACAGCCAACCCTTTGCCTGTCTGAATCAGGCGCGAAATGAGTAAGGAAATTTTATGATTCTCGATACATTTTCTCTGGCAGGTAAAGTTGCCGTGGTGACCGGCTGTGATACCGGTCTGGGTCAGGGCATGGCGATTGGCCTGGCGGAAGCGGGCTGCGATATCGTCGGCATCAACCTCGTTGAACCGACGGAGACCATTGAGCAGGTCACTTCACGCGGACGCCGTTTCCTCAGCCTCACTGCTGACCTGCGTAATATCGACGGTATTTCACAGCTGCTGGAGCGTGCGGTAGCGGAGTTCGGTCATATCGATATTCTGGTAAATAACGCCGGATTAATTCGCCGTCAGGACGCGCTGGAGTTCAGCGAAAAGGACTGGGACGACGTGATGAACCTGAACATCAAAACCGTGTTCTTTATGGCGCAGGCCGCGGCGAAGCACTTTATCAGCCAGGGCAACGGCGGCAAGATTATCAATATTGCCTCCATGCTGTCGTTCCAGGGCGGGATTCGTGTGCCGTCCTACACCGCTTCCAAGAGCGGCGTGATGGGCGTGACGCGCCTGCTGGCAAACGAATGGGCAAAACACGGCATCAACGTAAATGCGATTGCGCCGGGCTACATGGCGACCAATAATACCCAGCAGCTGCGCGCTGACGAGCAGCGCAGCGCGGAAATTCTGGACCGTATCCCGGCCGGACGCTGGGGCCTGCCGTCAGATTTAATGGGGCCGGTGGTATTTCTGGCCTCCAGCGCGTCTGATTACATCAACGGCTACACCATCGCGGTAGATGGCGGCTGGCTCGCCCGGTAATCTCATCGGCATCTTGAATCACAACCCTGCTTAATTGCAGGGTTTTTTATATTCACGAAATGCATTAGTAAGGGCAATAAATAACCCTGTATTATCAAATGCAATCATCAAGAACAGATGAATCACTCTGATAAATTCCGCGCTGACAATAAATTTAATGTCACATAATATTTTCAACTGCCCATATTGGTAGGTTTCCTGAATTGATGCTGATGTTTAACCGCATTTTTTCTGGATATAACCAAGCGTGGGGTTATTTTTTCATCATTCAGAAATAAATAGTTTTCAGAAAAATCCGATAAGGATATATTAGCCCGCAAGTGCTTCTACGAAAAATGACCTCATCATGTCAACTATGGATAGTAAACCGCAACAGGACGCGATTGTCTCCTTCCCTCGTCCTGAACTACCGGCTCGTCAGCCGCAAGAAATCGATCTGCTTGCGCTGACAGAAACCCTCTGGAAAGCCAAAAATCGTATCCTGAGCGTGGCCTTCTGCTTTGTGTTACTGGGGCTTGCCGTGAGCCTGATCCTCCCGCAAAAATGGACCAGCAGTTCGGTTATCACTCCCGCTGAACGCAATCAACTGGTGCCGCTTGACCAACTGCTGGCGACGGTTCAGGTCCTGGATGTCGATCTGAATATCGACAGTACCAACATCTTTGAGATGTTTATCAAGAAGTTCAATTCGTCCGTGTTGCTCGAAGAGTATGTCAAATCCTCCCCCTCGCTGATGAGCCAGTTTGACGGTGTGGATGTTGACCCCAGAGAGCTACATCGTGCCATTGTGGCGGTATCCGAGCGAATGAAAGCCGTAGATGATGCGGGCAACAAAAAAGAGCCCGTTACGCCTTACCATTCGTGGACGCTCTCTTTTACTGGCCCGCAAGCTGAAGAGGCGCAGTCAATTCTGGCTGGCTACATGCAGTTTGTGGCGGATAAAGTCGTCTCACAGACCGTGACGAATATCCATGATACCGTGATGATGAAGGTGCAGGTAGAAAAGCAGCGCCTGGCGCTCGATCGTGCCCAGCTGGAAAATGCCAAAAAGGCAAAAATTAAGCGTCTGAATTATTCTCTGCAGGTGGCCAAAGCGGCGGGGCTTAATAAGCCGGTCTACAGTAATGGTCAGGCGATTAAGGACGACCCTGATTTTTCCGTGACCCTGGGGACTGAGGGGATTAATAAAAAGCTGGAAATCGAAAAGTCGATCACGGACGTTTCCGAGCTGAATGCGGAAATCCTTAACCGTGAATATCGCTTAAAGCAGCTTGAAGCCCTGAATATCAAAGACATTAAATTCCCGGTAGTGAATTATCAGCTTTCTCCTTCTTTACCGGTGAAAAAAGATGGCCCGGGCAAGGCGCTGATTATTCTGCTGGCGGCGATCGTCGGCGGTCTGCTGGCATGCGGCGGCGTACTGTTGCAGCAGGCCATTCGTTCCCGCCACGACCTGCCGTTATTGGACGGAGAGTCGTTGTAAGAATAGCCGCTCGTTTTAATTAACGAAAAGGAGGCGTTTGCCTCCTTTTTTCTGCCTGCATGGCAGTGGTAAGGTTGTTTGACCGTGATAAACACTCAGAAAGGATCGTCCATGAAAACCATCGGCCTGCTTGGCGGCATGAGCTGGGAATCCACCATTCCTTACTATCGTTTGATTAACGAAGGCATAAAGCAGCGCCTGGGCGGCCTGCACTCCGCGAAAATCCTGATGCACAGTGTTGATTTCCAGGAGATTGAAACCTGCCAGTCGGCGGGGGAGTGGGATAAGGCCGGGGAGATGCTGGCGCAGGCGGCAGCAGATCTCGAAAGCATTGGTGCAGAGGGCATCGTATTGTGTACCAACACGATGCATAAAGTAGCCTCGCATATTGAACTGCGCTGCGCCGTACCTTTTTTACACATTGCTGATGCGACCGGGCGCGCCATTGAGAAACAGGGCGTGCACAACGTGGCGCTGTTAGGGACCCGTTACACGATGGAACAGGATTTTTATCGTGGGCGCCTGGAGCAGGAGTTTGCGCTGAACACGCTGATCCCCAATGCGGAAGAACGCGCACGTATCAACCGGATCATCTTCGAGGAGCTGTGCCTTGGCACCTTTAGCGAAGCGTCCCGCGCGTACTATGTGCAGGTGATTGAACGCCTGATGGGCGAAGGCGCTGAAGGCGTTATTTTTGGCTGCACCGAAATTGGCCTGCTGGTGCCAGAAGATCGCAGTCCGTTACCGGTGTTCGATACTGCCGCGCTGCACGCTTCTGACGCCGTCGATTTTATGCTTTCCTGACGCCGCTGAGCGTCTCTTCCAGAGATTCAGCCAGCGTCCGGACGCTCCCTTGCAGGTGCGCGATGAATGCGTCGACCAGGGCGGAACCGGGCCGGTGCAGCGGGCGGATCAGGCTAACGGTAAACGGCACGTCCACGCTCAGGCGGCGAATGACAACGCCGCTACTTTCGCCGCTCCAGGCATAATCCAGCGCGGTGAAGGGGTTCACGACGGAAATCCCGACGCCCGCCCGCACCATCGCACAGACTGACGCTGCACTGTGCGTTTCTACGACCATCCGACGATGAACGTCATGCCCGGTGAACAGACCATCCAGCAGCTGGCGATAGCTGTCCGTTCGTGACAGACTGACGTAGTTCTGACCGTCGAAATCCTGAGGCGTCAGCATCTCTTTTTCTGCCAGTGGGTGCTTCGCGGGCAGCACGCAAACTTCATTCATGCTCAGCAATGGCGTGCGTTCGGTGCCCGGCGGCGTATGCAGCGTTTCGGTTAAGCCTAAATCGTGGCGCTGGGCAGAAAGCCATTCCTCCAGCAGCGGCGACTCCTGCGGCACAATTTGCAGGCTGACGCCGGGGAAGCGGGCGAGAAACGGCTGCAGCAGCGTCGGTAAGAAGGACTGTGAAAATACCGGCAGACAAACGACGGAGAGCTCTCCCTGGCGGAACTCGCGCAGGCTTTCGGCGGTGCTCAGAATTCTGTCCAGCCCGTACCAGGAGCGCTGAACCTCTTCAAACAGACGCAGCCCTTGTACGGTCGGGTGCAGACGCCCGCGCGTGCGCTCAAACAGCTTCAGCCCCAGCACTTTTTCAAGCCTCGCCAGCTCCCGGCTGACCGTTGGCTGCGAGGTGTGCAGCATCGCAGCGGCTTCGGTCAGATTACCGGTGGTCATCACGGCGTGAAAAATCTCGATGTGGCGCAAATTGACCGCGGGCATGGCCAACTCCTTTCATAACGTTATCCATATCAATTTTGCATGAAGTCAGGATAAAGCGATATTTTTTATTCTTCCCGGGCTGTGGCGTAATCATTGAAAAGCGATTTAACCGGAGTTCACCATGCCACGCCCACTCAACAGTACCGATACCGACCTGAATGCTGAAAACCTGCTGCGCCTGCCCGCGGAGTTTGGCTGCCCGGTCTGGGTTTATGATGCCGCAATTATCCGCCAGCAGATTGCCAAACTCAGCCAGTTCGACGTGGTGCGTTTTGCCCAGAAGGCCTGCTCGAATGTTCATATTCTGCGCATTATGCGCGAGCAAGGCGTGAAGGTGGATTCCGTCTCGCTGGGCGAAATCGAGCGTGCGCTGGCGGCGGGTTACGATCCCGTTGCGCATCCGGACGACATTGTTTTTACCGCTGATACGATCGATGAAGCGACGATTGCTCGCGTTGCCGAACTGAAGATTCCGGTGAATGCGGGCTCCATCGATATGCTGGCGCAGCTTGGCGCCGTCTCGCCGGGGCATCGCGTCTGGCTGCGCGTAAATCCGGGCTTTGGCCACGGTCATAGCCAGAAAACCAATACCGGCGGTGAAAACAGCAAGCACGGGATCTGGTACAGCGATCTGCCGCAGGCGCTGGAGGCGATCCAGCGTTACAAACTGAAGCTGGTTGGGATCCACATGCATATCGGTTCCGGCGTGGACTATGGGCATCTGGAGCAGGTATGCGGCGCGATGGTGCGTCAGGTTATCGAGTTTGGCCAGGATCTTGAGGCTATCTCCGCCGGTGGTGGTTTATCTGTTCCTTATCGCTACGGCGATGAAACCATTGATACACAGCACTATTTCGGGTTGTGGAACACGGCTCGCGAACAAATTGCTCAACACTTTGGGCATGCGATTAAACTGGAGATCGAACCGGGGCGCTTCCTGGTGGCGGAGTCCGGCGTACTGGTGTCACAGGTGCGCAGCGTGAAGAACATGGGTCGCCGCCATTTTGTTTTGATCGACGCCGGGTTTAACGATCTCATGCGTCCGTCAATGTACGGCAGCTATCACCATATTTCCGCGCTGGCGGCAGATGGTCGCGACCTGACTCAGGCCCCGCGGGTGGAAACCGTTGTTGCAGGCCCGTTGTGTGAATCGGGCGATGTCTTTACCCAGCAGGAAGGCGGCAAGGTGGAAACGCGTGAACTGCCGCAGGTTGCACCGGGGGATTATCTGGTACTGCATGATACCGGTGCCTACGGCGCGTCAATGTCATCCAACTACAACAGCCGCCCGCTGCTGCCGGAAGTGCTGTACGACAACGGCGTGGCGAAACTTATCCGTCGTCGTCAGACGATTCAGGAGCTGATGGCGCTGGAGCTGTTCTGATAAAACGGGCCGGTGGTGACCGAGTCGCGTAGCACCAGTTTTCCGGTGAAGGGCGGCAGCGTCTCTATCGGCACATCATTGGCGAGTTTGATGGCCTGATCGATGGCGGTGGTAATCATGTTGTCGATCGGCAGATACACCGTAGAAAGCCCAGGCTCAAGCCATTTGGCGCTCGGGGCATCATCGAAGCCAAACAGCGAAATGTCCTGTGGAATCCTTAACCCCGCCTGATGCAGCGCTTTCGATGCGCCCAGCGCCATGTCGTCGTTACAGGCGAACAGCGCGCTGAATTTTACCTTCTCTTCCAGCAACTGCTGGCAAAGCTCATAGCCGCGCGTCATGCCGGAATCACCGTATTTCACCTTGCTCTGATCCCAGGCGATGCCGTGCTTTTCCAGCGCATTACGGTAGCCCTGCAGGCGCGCTTTGCCCGTTGGCGTGTGGATGGGAACGGTAATGCAGGCGATATCGCGGTGGCCCTGAGTAATCAGATAATCCACCGCCTGAAACGCGGCGTCCTGCTGCTCGAAGAACACGCAGCGATCCCTCATCTGGCTGACGTCGCGGTTGATGACCACCACAGGCATAGGGATGGAGTTAATGAGCTTCATGATCGCTTTTTCGCTCATAAAGCGGGTGTAGAGCACGATGGCATCGCACTGGCGATCGGCCAGCATTTGCACGGCCTGCTCTTCACGCTCCGGCGTGTCGTGGCCGTCGGTTACGATCAGCTGTTTGCCGTGCGTTTCGGTCTGGCGTGAAGCCTGCTGAAGCAGGCGACCAAAGTAGAAACCGTCAAAAGTCGAGACCACCAGGCCAATGCTGTTGCTGGTCCGGTTCGCCAGCGATCGCGCCAAAAAGTTCGGGCGGTAACCGAGCTCTTCCATGGCTTTGTACACCTGCTTGCGGGTGCTTTCTTTGACCTGACCTGTGCCGTTCAGTACGCGGGAAACGGTCGCCTTCGACACGCCTGCGCGTAGTGAGACATCCAGCATTGTTGCCATTATTCATTCCTGATACCCGATGATGGCAGCAGTTTATCACAGACATTCAGCGCCATATCTGTCGCCATCATGACAAATAACTATCGCGATCACGCTTTTGACAGCGCTTTATCCGAATTTGTTACTATAGCCGCCACTCAGGAAGTGGTCTGGGCATTAACGGCAAGCAGAAACAGGTGAGAGGATGAAAATTCAGCCGCTGTACGAGGTTCCCCAACACGCCCGCCAGGTCACCGACTGGCTGTGGCAGGCGTTTGGCGGCGTGGCGATGCCGCGCGAGTTTTTTGCCAGCATCATCGAATACAGCCAGAAGCCCGATGCGCTGCCGCTCACTTTTGTGATGACCGAGGGCGAACGCGTGCTGGCGACGGTGGGATTATGGCGCTGTGATTTAATCAGCCGTCAGGATCTTTATCCGTGGCTGGCGGCGCTGTACGTCGATGAATCCGTGCGCGGGCAGGGCATTGCTGGGGCGCTGCAGGCGCACGTGATTGACTACGCGCGGATGAAAGGGTTTGAGGAGCTGCATCTCTACTCGGCCTGCCGTGATTTCTACGAGCGGTTCGGCTGGCAGTACATCGGTGATGGCATTGAGTATCCTGCCACCACCGTACATCTCTATCGCTATGAGCTCGGCGCTTCTACCGGGGCAATCACCGAGTGACGGCGTACCAGCGTCGGGCTGAAGAGGTGAGTGATTTCCGGTAGCGGGCGTTTGTCTGCCAGCGCCAGCGCCAGCTCTGCTGCCTGGGTTGCCATGGTGACAATTGGATAGCGCACCGTGGTCAGGCGTGGGCGAACGTAACGCGACACCAGCACGTCATCAAAGCCAATCAGCGAGATTTCTCCGGGCACGTCAATCCCGTTGTCGTTCAACACGCCCATCGCGCCCGCCGCCATTGAGTCGTTATAGCAGGCAACGGCGGTAAAGTGTTTGCCGCGCCCCAGCAGTTCTGTCATCGCCTGTTCTCCGCCGCTTTCGTCCGGCTCGCCGAAGGTGACCAGCCGCTCATTGCACGGCAGGCCGCTCTCTTTCAGCGCGTCGTAATAGCCCTGCAACCGATCTTCGGCATCCGAAATAGCGTGGTTTGAACAGAGATAGCCAATCTTCGTGTGGCCCTGCTGAATCAAATGACGGGTGGCGAGCCATGCGCCATAGCGATCGTCGAGCGCCACGCAGCGTTTTTCAAAACCAGGCAAGATCCTGTTGATCAGCACCATGCCGGGGATCTGTTTCATCAGCCCGGTAAGCTCTTCATCCGGCAATACCTTGGCGTGCACCACGAGTGCCGCGCAACGGTGGCGAATCAGCTGTTCAATGGCCTGGCGCTCTTTCTTCTCATTGTGGTAGCCGTTGCCAATCAGCAGGAAATTGCCGGTATGGTAAGCCACCTGCTCCACGGCTTTCACCATCGCGCCAAAAAACGGATCGGACACATCGCCGACGACCAGGCCGATGGTTTCCGTGGACTGCTGCGCCAGCGCACGGGCGTTAGCGTTCGGATGGTAGTTGAGCGTTTCCATGGCTGAAAAAACCGCCTGACGTGAGGCATCGCTGGCTTTGGGAGAGTTGTTGATCACCCGGGAAACGGTGGCGACGGAAACACCTGCCATCCGGGCCACATCCTTAATTGTCGCCATATAGGGCCTTATGATGAGGGAAAACGGTTACACCCGTTTAGTGTTACGGAAAACCCAGTGCTGTTCAAGGTTAAGCGCATGCAGGCTTATGCAAATGTGATGCAGCGTGGCGCGCGGTGAAAAAAGTTACACAGCACCTCACGGGCAATTGAAAACGAAAAAGGGTAATTCAAACCTTTAGTTACACTTTGCGATTGGCTGTTGCGAATGAGTGCTGGAGGATTTATCAGCGCCGTTGATACTCTGATTATCCCAGAGGTATTGATAGGTGAAGTCGACCCCCTTAGGGAAGGCCACTTGATTACACCAACCTGCGCAGATGCGCAGGTTTTTTTTGTCCTGAATTTCATATCTGTAACAGTAAAGGCTAATCGTAACAGATGGTTGCACTTCGGCTCATTCCTTTGCGTTTTCTCGCTGGCGGGAATCAGGTGCAAAAGCCACAATCAGGATCCCAGAGGTATTGATTGGTGAGAATTCTTTGGTACGATTTTCGTACTTCTCTCTTGCACCGACCTGCGCAGATGCGCAGGTTTTTTTTGCCCGAAATCTGCCGCCACCCTGCTTTTCCTGCTGCATCTCGTGTACCCTGCAAAAAGTCATTTTTTGCCAAATGGAGTTGATATGCTGCTGGGCTTTTTCCGCTTCCTTTTCAGAGTTCTTTTTCGGGTCAGGCTGACCGGGAATACGGCGGCGCTCCGCCAGTCGAAAGTATTGATAACCCCAAACCACGTCTCTTTTATTGACGGCATTCTGCTGGCGCTGTTTTTACCTGTACGTCCGGTGTTTGCGGTCTATACCTCTATCAGCCAGAAGTGGTTTATGCGCTGGCTGGCGCAGCTGATTGATTTCGTTCCGCTCGATCCGACCAAACCGATGTCGATAAAGCATCTGGTGAGGCTGGTAGAGCAGGGCCGTCCGGTGGTGATTTTCCCCGAAGGGCGCATCTCCATTACCGGTTCACTGATGAAAATTTACGACGGCGCGGCTTTCGTGGCCGCAAAATCGCAGGCCGTGGTGGTGCCGGTGCGCATTGAGGGGGCAGAGCTGACGTTCGCCAGCCGCCTGAAAGGCCTGGTGAAACGCCGCCTCTTCCCCCGTATCCAGCTGCACATTCTGCCGCCGACCACGCTGCCAATGCCGGATGCGCCGCGCGCCCGCGATCGCCGCAAAATTGCCGGGGAAATGCTGCATCAGATTATGATGGAAGCCCGAATGGCGGTGCGTCCGCGCGAAACGCTGTACGAGGCGCTGCTGTCTGCGCAGCATCGCTATGGCGACCGGAAACCGTGCGTCGAAGATATCAACTTTCAGCCGGATAACTACCGCAAGCTGCTGACCAAAACGCTGTTCGTTGCGCGTATCCTCGAAAAATACAGTACGCAGGGCGAAAAAATTGGCCTGATGCTGCCGAACGCCGCCATCAGCGCGGCGGTCATCTTTGGTGCGATTGCCCGCGGGCGTATTCCGGCAATGATGAACTACACCGCGGGCATTAAAGGGCTATCCAGCGCGATAACGGCGGCAGAAATCAAAACGATTTTCACCTCCCGTACCTTCCTTGATAAAGGCAAGCTGTGGCATCTGCCGGAACAGCTGACCCAGGTACGCTGGGTGTTTCTGGAGGATCTGAAGGGCGACATTACGCCGGTCGACAAGCTGTGGATCTTTGGCCATCTGCTGGTGCCGCATCTGGCTCAGGTCAAACAACAGCCGGAAGATGCCGCCATCGTGCTGTTTACTTCAGGCTCTGAAGGTCATCCAAAGGGCGTGGTGCACAGCCACAAAAGCATTCTGGCCAACGTCGAGCAGATCAAAACGATTGCAGACTTCACCGCCCGCGATCGCTTTATGTCCGCGCTGCCTCTGTTCCACTCCTTTGGCCTGACGGTTGGTCTGTTTACGCCGCTGCTGACCGGGGCTGAAGTCTTCCTCTACCCAAGCCCACTGCATTACCGCATTGTGCCGGAGCTGGTCTACGATCGTAACTGTACCGTGCTGTTTGGCACCTCGACCTTCCTTGGCCACTACGCCCGTTTTGCTAACCCGTATGACTTCCATAAAGTGCGCTACGTGGTTGCCGGGGCAGAAAAGCTACAGGAAAGCACGAAGCAAATCTGGCAGGACAAATTCGGCCTGCGCATTCTGGAAGGCTACGGCGTCACCGAGTGCGCGCCAGTCGTCTCCATCAATGTGCCAATGGCGGCGAAGCCTGGTACCGTCGGGCGCATTCTGCCAGGGATGGATGCGCGTTTGCTCGCCGTGCCGGGCATCGAAGAAGGTGGGCGCTTGCAGCTTAAAGGCCCGAACGTAATGAACGGCTATCTGCGCGTGGAAAACCCTGGCGTGCTGGAGTTGCCGACGGCAGAAAACCAGCACGGTGAAGTGGAAACGGGCTGGTATGACACCGGCGATATCGTCCGCTTTGACGAGCAGGGCTACGTGCAGATTCAGGGGCGTGCAAAACGCTTTGCGAAGATTGCGGGCGAGATGGTGTCACTGGAGATGGTTGAGCAGCTGGCACTCGCAGTTTCACCGGATAAGCTTCACGCGACGGTGATTAAAGAGGATGCGAGCAAAGGTGAGGCGCTGGTGCTGTTTACCACCGATGCCGAACTGACTCGCGAGAAACTCCAGCATCAGGCGCGCGCAACCGGCGTACCGGAGCTTGCGGTGCCGCGCGATATTCGCTTCCTCAAACAGCTGCCGGTGCTGGGCAGCGGCAAACCCGATTTTGTCACCCTCAAACAGCAGGTCGATAAGGCGGACGCTACCGATGAGTGAGTCAGTACACACTAACACTTCGCTGTGTTCGAAAGGCATGCTGGCGGTGCTCTGCGCCCAGTTCCTCTCGGCCTTCGGCGACAACGCGCTGCTCTTTGCCACCCTTGCTCTGATGAAGCAGCAGTTCTACCCGGACTGGAGCCAGCCGGTATTGCAGATGGTGTTTGTGGGTGCTTACATTCTTTTCGCGCCGTTTGTCGGGCAATTTGCCGACAGCTTCCCGAAAGGCCGGGTGATGATGGTTGCCAACAGCCTGAAGCTGATTGGCGCGGCGTCCATTTGCGTTGGCGTGAACCCGTTTATCGGCTACACGCTGGTGGGGGTTGGTGCTGCGGCTTACTCTCCGGCGAAGTACGGCATTCTCGGTGAACTCACCACCGGCGATAAGCTGGTGAAGGCGAACGGGCTGATGGAGTCTTCGACCATTGCTGCGATCCTGCTGGGCTCCGTGGCGGGCGGCGTGCTGGCTGACTGGCACGTGCTGGCGGCGCTTGGCGTTTGTGCACTGGTTTACGCGGGTGCCGTGGTGGCGAACCTGTTCATTACGCGTCTGCCTGCGGCAAGAGCGGGACAATCCTGGCGCTTCAACGCGATGACTGGCAGCTTCTTCGCTGCCTGTAAAACCCTGTGGCGCAATCGCGAAACGCGTTTTTCTCTGGTCGGCACGAGCCTGTTCTGGGGCGCGGGCGTAACGCTGAGATTCCTGCTGGTGCTCTGGGTGCCGGTGGCGCTTGGCATCACCGACAACGCCACGCCGACCTATCTTAATGCCATGGTTGCCGTCGGGATTGTTGTGGGGGCAGGCGCTGCGGCGAAGCTTGTCACGCTGGAAACCGTTGCCCGCTGTATGCCTGCGGGCGTGCTGATTGGCGTTGCGGTGGTGATTTTCGCGCTACAGCACACGCTGCTTCCGGCCTATGTCCTGCTGTTCCTGCTGGGCGTTTGCGGTGGTTTCTTTGTCGTGCCATTGAATGCGTTGTTACAGGAGCGAGGTAAGTACACGGTAGGAGCCGGGAATGCGATAGCGGTGCAGAACCTCGGTGAAAACAGCGCGATGCTGATAATGCTGGGGCTCTACTCGCTGGCGGTGATGGTGGGTATTCCTGTTGTCGGCGTCGGGATTGGCTTTGGTACGCTGTTTGGGCTGGCGATTATTGCGCTGTGGGTATTTGGAAAAAACGCCCGGTAAAACATTGCCCGGCGGCAAAGGTAAAAGTAAGGCCTTCTTTTTGGAAGAAGGCCTTTAGTGTGTGCTCCCTCTCCCTGTGGGAGAGGGCACTCGTTCGCACTTCACGCCGATCATAAAGGCGCCGGGTAGCGTGTAGGCCGGATAAGCGTCAGCGCCATCCGGCATGTCCTTGATTAAGGTGCCGGGTAGGTATAAACCTGATGCACCGCTTCGATTTCTGCTAACACCTCTTCACTCAATTCCAGATGCAGGCTTTCCACATTGGTTTTCAGCTGCTCCATGGTGGTTGCTCCCAGCAACGTGCTGGCGACAAACGGCTGTCGGCGAACAAACGCCAGTGCCATCTGGGCCGGATCGAGGTTGTGGCGCTTCGCGATATCCACGTATGCCGCCACGGCCTTCTGCGACTGCTCGCTGCTGTAGCGCGTGAAGCGGCTAAACAGGGTATTCCGCGCCCCGGCTGGTTTCGCACCGTTAAGGTATTTACCGGTCAGGGTACCGAAGGCAAGGCAGGAATAGGCCAGCAGCTCGATGCCCTCATACTGGCTCACTTCGGCAAGGCCGACCTCATAGCTGCGGTTCAGCAGGCTGTAAGGGTTCTGAATAGTGACAATGCGCGGCAGATCGTGTTTATCCGCCAGGTGCAGATAACGCATCACGCCAAAGGCTGTTTCGTTCGACACGCCGATATAGCGAATTTTGCCTGCGCGCTGGAATTCGGTCAGCGCTTCCAGCGTTTCCAGCAGGGTGATCACCGGCTGGGATTCCGTCCACTGATAGCCGAGCTTGCCGAAGCAGTTGGTCGCGCGCTGCGGCCAGTGCACCTGGTAGAGGTCGAGATAATCGGTTTGCAGACGGGTCAGGCTGTTGTGCAGCGCATCGCGGATGTTTTTGCGATCGAGCGCCTGGTTCGGCCGAATGCCGGCATCGTTATTGCGCGACGGGCCGCTGACCTTCGAGGCCAGTACCAGCTTTTCACGGTTACCGTGCTTAGCCAGCCAGTTGCCGACGTAGGTTTCCGTTAAGCCCTGGGTTTCCGGACGGGGAGGGACAGGATACATTTCAGCGACGTCGATCAGGTTGATGCCCTGAGCCACGGCATAATCAAGCTGTGCATGGGCGTCGGCTTCGCTGTTTTGTTCACCAAACGTCATTGTGCCCAGCCCCAGGGTACTGATTTCAAGAGAGCTGTGGGGGATACGGTGATAGTGCATAGCCGCCTTCCTTCATACATTTATATCAACAGCGTCAGGCGCGACGGGCGACCCGACAAAGGAGTATAAACATGGCAGAAGCGGGGAAAAAGCGGAAGTAAAAAATCAAAAGGCCAGCATGGCTGACCTGTTTTCTTTTAGCGTTTAATAATTTGGGAGACGTCGTCACGGTTGATCTGCATTCTGTTTCCCTGCTGATCTTCGTAGCTGATCAAACCGGTATCATCATCAACTTCCGGCTTGCCGTCCGTGAGGATCATACGGCCATCTTTGGTTGCCATAACGTAATCGCTGCTGCAACCGGACACCGCGAAAGCCAAACCAACGGCGGAAATCAATACTGCCCATCTTGTCATCGTTATCACCCTTATATGACCGCAACTCCTATCATTCTAGTAATAACCCGCTGGGCAGTAAGTAAAAAGCAGTAAAATCTTAAAAAGATTGTGGGGCAGCCCTCAATTTGCGGTCTGCCCTTGAATTTAAAGCGGATTCTTTTTGTTTCGCAGCAAATTGAGGCTTTCCACGGCGATGGAGAAAAACATCGCGAAATAGATATAGCCTTTCGGGACATGAATCCCAAAACTTTCTAACATCAGGGTGAAGCCCACCAGAATCAGGAAGGCCAGCGCCAGCATTTTGACGGATGGATGTCGATCAACAAACTCGCCGATAGGCCTTGCGGCAAACATCATCACACCCACTGCGATCACGACGGCCGCCATCATGATAAACAGATGATCCGACAAGCCGACGGCGGTGATCACCGAATCGAGACTAAAGATAATATCCAGCAGCATGATCTGCACGATAGCGCCGAAGAAAGAGTGGACGTTGGTTTTAAGCCCTTCCTCTTCCCCTTCGATAGTTTCGTGGATCTCTTTACTCGCTTTCCAGATAAGGAACAGGCCGCCAAACAGCAGAATCAGGTCACGTGCGGAAAACGCGTGATCGAACAGGCTAAACAGCGGGTGAGTGAGCCTGATGACCCAGGCAATAGAGGCCAACAGCGCCAGACGCATCAGCATTGCGGCGAACAACCCTAAGCGACGGGCGTGATTCCGCTGTGCTGTCGGGAGTTTAGCCACCACCAGAGAGAGAAAAATAATATTATCGATACCCAGCACGATCTCGAGGATCGTCAGCGTGCCAAGCGCCATCCAGGCGTTGGGATCGGTTACCCATGCAAATAACATTGTAAGTCCTGCCAAAAACCAAAACCGCGATTATAAGCCTTAGCGCGGCGTTCCCCCAAACGAATCGTGTCAGAGTAAAAAATGGCGCGAGAGCAGGGCAGCGGTGAAGTTCTTTTTCAGATAAAAGCCGCGCGGAAGGGTCAGGATGGATTCACCTTGCGTGCCAACGGCTTCGGTAAGCGCTTTGCTGTTGGCGGCTTTAGGGCGAAGCTGCAACACTTCACCATGACGGGCGGTTATGCGCTCAACCTGGCCGAGCACGATCAAATCCATCAGCTCTTCCCAGTCCATCCTGAGTTGATTTTCCTCATCTTCGCTCGGGCTCCACAGCAGCGGAGAGCCAACATGGCGCTCGGCCAGCGGGATCTCGCGTTCGCCTTCCACCGGGATCCACAGCACTCTTTTGAGCTTATGCCGAACGTGGCTGGTTTCCCAGGTGACGCCACTGTTCCCTGTCAGCGGTGCGACGCAAACAAAGGTGGTTTCCAGCGGGCGACCAAGCCTGTCGATGGGGATGGTTTTCAGCTCCACGCCGAGCGCTGCAAAGTCCTGCTCCGGCTTACTGCCTGCGCTGGCGCCCAGCCAAATCTCCAGCAGCACGCCGATCCAGCCTTTGTCTCGTTTCAAATCTGGGGGAATGGGCAGATTTGCCATTGCCGCCAGCTCACCCAGCGTATAGCCCGCCAGCTGCTGCGCCTGGGTAAAAAGCTGGGCTTCAGACTGAGGAGAATGACGCAGCGGAGAGAGTGCAGACATAACAACACGCCTTTGGTTGAAAAATGAGCGGGGTTTATCCCCGTTGTGGAAAGAGTTTACTCCTTTCGGGATAACTAAGCCAATGTGATGATTTTATAGCTTTTTTTGTTTAAATGTGGCGAACATTTTTCGCGCTGAAAAAGCTTTCCCCATTCTGGTCACTGACAATGAACAGGATCTTACACCCTGTTATCCACAGAAAAATGGGATAACTGTGAAAAACCCCCACTACTGTTTCCATTTACAGGCTTGACGTGCGACGAAAATCCAATTTTCACACAAAATGTGTTTAAGTTAGTGGCACAATCTGTGGATAAAAACGACGTTGCTCGATCTTTCATCAGGGCAAGGATCTCCTGTGTGACGATCGTCACGTTGTGGTAGATATCATGAAAAAGAACTATTCTAAGGTTATGAATATCATCACCTTATTTATCTGGTGTCGAACATGCTTTTTAGGCGTGTTCAGGGTTTTCCCGTGGTAATTCCTGACTTCTTCACAACTCTATCCACAGAAAAAGTGAATAAAATGGGCTCGGGGAGCCGGTCTCTGTTTATAACTTTGATGATTACTGTGAGTTATTCAATTGTTATCCGGTGTTATCGCCGCAAGAGAGTGGTTTACCGTTTCCGGCGAGTGTGAAACAATCATTCACATTGAAAATTGTTTAGAGGTAGTCCGGTGATTGATGACGATGGCTACCGCCCAAATGTTGGAATTGTAATCTGCAATCGTCAGGGCCAGGTCATGTGGGCCAGACGCTACGGTCAGCACTCCTGGCAGTTCCCTCAGGGAGGGATCAACCCAGGCGAATCCGCTGAGCAGGCGATGTACCGGGAATTGTTTGAAGAGGTCGGGTTAAGCCGCAAAGATGTGCGGATCCTGGCGTCTACCCGAAACTGGTTGCGATACAAATTGCCAAAACGTTTGGTGCGTTGGGACACAAAGCCGGTTTGTATCGGCCAGAAACAGAAGTGGTTTCTTCTGCAGTTGATCGGTAACGATGCCGATATCAACATGCAAACCAGCAGTACACCGGAATTCGATGGCTGGCGCTGGGTAAGCTACTGGTACCCGGTGCGTCAGGTTGTGTCGTTTAAACGCGATGTCTACCGTCGGGTGATGAAGGAGTTTGCAGGGGTTGTGCTGGCGCTGACGGAAAATACGCCCAGGCCACAAAATACAGCCCCTGCTTATCGACGTAAAAGAGGTTAAGCCACGCACATTATGCTCACCCGGTTGCGAGAAATAGTCGAGAAAGTAGCAAGCGCCCCCCGCGTGAATGAGGCGCTTGATATTCTGGTCACCGACATCTGTCTGGCAATGGAAACCGAAGTCTGTTCGGTCTATCTGGCTGACCACGACAGACGCTGCTATTACCTGATGGCGACGCGCGGGCTAAAAAAGCCGCGCGGACGCACGATTACTCTCGCATTCGATGAAGGCATTGTTGGGCTTGTCGGGCGACTGGCCGAGCCCATTAACCTTGCGGATGCGCAAAAGCACCCGAGCTTTAAATACATTCCTTCCGTCAAAGAAGAAAAGTACCGCGCGTTTCTTGGCGTACCCATTATCCAGCGCCGCCAGCTTCTTGGCGTGCTGGTGGTACAGCAGCGCGAACTTCGCCAGTACGATGAAAGCGAAGAGTCTTTCCTTGTCACGCTTGCCACGCAAATGGCGGCGATTCTTTCTCAGTCTCAGCTGACGGCGCTGTTTGGGCAGTATCGCCAGACCCGCATCCGTGCGCTTCCCGCCTCTTCTGGCGTAGCGATCGCGCAGGGCTGGATGGATGCCACGTTGCCGCTAATGGAACAGGTCTACGAAGCCTCGACGCTGGACACAGCGCTTGAGCGCGAACGTTTAACCGGCGCGCTGGAGGAAGCGGCCGGGGAGTTCCGACGCTACAGCAAACGTTTTGCCGCCGGCGCACAGAAAGAAACTGCGGCGATTTTCGACCTCTATTCACACCTGTTATCCGACGCGCGATTGCGCAAAGAGCTGTTCGCTGAAGTGGACAAAGGCTCGGTGGCGGAATGGGCGGTCAAAACCATTATCGAAAAATTCGCCGCGCAGTTTGCCGCGCTGAGCGACGGCTACCTGAAAGAGCGAGCGGGCGATCTGCGCGCGTTGGGTCAGCGCCTGCTGTTCCATCTTGATGATACCGTGCAGGGCGCAAATGCCTGGCCGGAACGTTTTGTTCTGGTGGCGGACGAGCTCTCCGCGACGACGCTCGCCGAAGTCCCGCGGGACAGGCTAACGGGCGTGGTTGTGCGCGACGGTGCAGCCAACTCTCATGCGGCAATCATGGTGCGTGCGCTGGGCATCCCGACCGTGATGGGCGCAGATATCCAGCCTTCGGTGCTGCATGGCCGTATGCTGGTGGTGGACGGCTATCGCGGTGAGCTGTTGGTGGATCCAGAGCCGGTCTTGCTGCAGGAATACCAACGACTGGTCAGTGAAGAAAACGAACTAAGCCGTATCGCCGAGGACGACGTGGAACGCCCGGCGGAGCTGAAAAGCGGCGAGCGCGTTAAGGTTATGCTTAACGCAGGCCTGAGCCCGGAGCACGAAGAAAAACTCGGCAGTCGCATCGACGGCATTGGCCTCTACCGCACCGAAATACCGTTCATGCTGCAAAGTGGCTTCCCCTCTGAAGAGGAACAGGTCGCTCAGTATCAGGGCATGCTGCAGATGTTTAACGACAAGCCGGTGACGTTGCGTACGCTCGACGTCGGGGCGGATAAGCAGCTGCCGTATATGCCGATTAGCGAAGAAAACCCGTGCCTGGGCTGGCGTGGGATCCGCATCACGCTCGATCAGCCAGAGATCTTCCTGATCCAGGTTCGCGCCATGCTGCGTGCCAACGCGGCGACCGGCAACCTCAGCATACTGCTGCCGATGGTCACCAGCATTGATGAAGTGGATGAGGCGAAGCGCCTGATTGAACGTGCCGGGCGCGAAGTTGAAGAGATGATTGGCTACGAAATCCCGAAACCGCGTATTGGCGTGATGCTGGAAGTACCTTCGATGGTCTTTTTGATGCCGCATCTGTCGAGCCGCGTGGACTTCATTTCCGTCGGCACCAACGATCTGACTCAGTATCTGCTGGCGGTCGACAGAAACAACACGCGTGTGGCGAGCATCTACGACAGCCTCCACCCGGCGCTGTTGCGTGCGCTGGCCATGATTGCGCAGGATGCCGAACGTAACGGTCTTGATCTTCGGGTGTGCGGGGAGATGGCGGGGGATCCGATGTGCGTCACGATTCTGATTGGCCTTGGCTTCCGCCATCTGTCGATGAACGGTCGCTCCGTCGCTCGCGTGAAATATCTGCTGCGCAACATTGAACTTGAAGAAGCACAAAACCTGGCCCAGCGCAGCCTGGATGCTCAGCTCACCACGGAAGTGCGCCACCAGGTAGCGGCCTTTATGGAGCGTCGTGGCCTGGGGGGGCTGATTCGCGGTGGCCGATAACTAGATTTTCGGCGGGAGTGAAAACCGCGAACCAGCGAGCTGCCGTTTCGCTTTGCTCACTGATTTTTCGATCTGATGTCTTGACCCTAAATAATTCGAGTTGCAGGAAGGCGGCAAGGGAGTGAATCCTCAGGAGCTTACTTCAGTAAGTGACTGAGGTGAGGGAGTGCAGCCAACGCACCTGCAGCTTGAAGTATGACGGGTATACATATCTTTTACATCTTTCACCGCATCCCCTCCTTTAGCCTTGTGCTATCATTCGCACCTTTGGGGCAGCCGTCCGGCTGCACGTTTCACCCGCTGACCACTTTCGGCGGAATAACAAGCATTTGTGGTGACAGATGAATAGTGGTTATCTGCATTTCCCGGAATTCGATCCGGTGATTTTTTCCATTGGACCGGTCTCGCTTCACTGGTACGGCTTGATGTACCTGGTCGGTTTTATTTTTGCAATGTGGCTGGCGTCCCGAAGGGCAGGTAAGCCTGGTAGCGGCTGGACGAAAAACGAAGTTGAAAACCTGCTCTATGCAGGCTTCCTTGGTGTTTTCCTGGGTGGACGTATTGGCTACGTGCTGTTCTACAACATGCCAGTATTCCTGAGCGATCCGCTTTACTTGTTCCGCGTCTGGGACGGCGGCATGTCATTCCACGGCGGCCTGATTGGCGTTATCGTGGTGATGATTGTCTTCGCCAGACGTACCAAACGCACCTTCTTCCAGGTTTCCGACTTTATTGCTCCGCTGATCCCGTTCGGGCTCGGGGCAGGCCGTCTGGGTAACTTTATCAACGGTGAGCTGTGGGGCCGTGTCGATCCGTCCTTCCACTACACCATGCTGTTCCCGGGATCCCGCGTGGAAGACCTGGCGCTGCTGCCATCACACCCTGAGTGGCAATCTCTGTTCGATCAGTACGGCGTTCTGCCTCGTCACGCTTCGCAGCTTTATGAGCTGGTGCTGGAAGGCGTGGTGCTGTTCATCATCCTTAATCTGTTCATCCGCAAGCCGCGCCCTACGGGCTCCGTTTCTGGCCTGTTCCTGATTGGCTATGGCCTGTTCCGCATCATCGTCGAGTTCTTCCGCCAGCCGGATGCGCAGTTCACCGGCGAGTGGGTGCAGTACATCAGCATGGGGCAGATTCTCTCCATTCCGATGGTGCTGGCGGGCATTATCATGATGGTCTGGGCTTATCGTCGTCGCCCACAGCAACAAGTCTCCTGAGGAAGCATGAAACAGTATCTTGATCTGATGCAGAAGGTGCTCGATGAGGGCACTCAAAAAAATGACCGTACCGGCACGGGCACGCTGTCGATTTTCGGCCACCAGATGCGTTTTAACCTGCAGGAAGGCTTCCCGCTGGTCACCACCAAGCGCTGCCATTTGCGCTCTATCATTCATGAGCTGCTGTGGTTCCTGAAAGGGGATACTAACGTCGCTTATCTCCATGAAAATAACGTCTCCATTTGGGATGAGTGGGCCGACGAGCAGGGCAACCTCGGGCCGGTTTATGGCAAGCAGTGGCGCGCATGGCCGACGCCAGATGGTCGTCATATTGACCAGATCACTACGGTCATTAACCAGCTGAAAAATGACCCGGACTCGCGCCGTATCATCGTTTCTGCCTGGAACGTCGGTGAACTGGACAAAATGGCGCTGGCACCTTGCCACGCTTTCTTCCAGTTTTACGTGGCAGGCGGCAAACTTTCCTGCCAGCTGTATCAGCGCTCCTGCGATGTATTCCTGGGCTTACCGTTCAACATCGCGAGCTACGCGCTGTTAGTGCATATGGTTGCCCAGCAGTGCGATCTCGAGGTGGGTGATTTTGTCTGGACCGGCGGCGACACGCACCTTTACAGCAACCACATGGAGCAGACGCATCTGCAGCTGAGCCGTGAGCCTCGTGCGTTGCCGAAACTGGTGATTAAACGTAAACCTGCCTCTATCTTCGACTACCAGTTCGAGGACTTCGAGATTGAAGGTTACGATCCCCACCCGGGCATTAAAGCGCCCGTGGCGATTTAAATCACCTGAAATCAACCGGCCCACGTGGCCGGTTTTGTTTTTTTCGGCCTTCCTTCCTGATTATCTGCAACGTCCTGCAACGCGTTAAATTTCCCTGAAACGTGCCCGTAAAAATCAACATGCCCGGTCGCATTGCTGATGGTGTAAGGGCAGAGTGCGGGCATGAAACGAGAACAGGGATATACCCTCATTGAAATGCTGATCGCACTGTCGCTGATGATGATTCTCAGTGCCGGAGGGCTCTACGGCTGGCAAAACTGGCAGCGGCAGCAGCGGCTATGGCAAACCGCTTGCCAGGTAAGAGATTACCTGAGCATGTTGCGTAATGACGCCAACTGGTACAACCGGGATCGTTTACCACGTCGAGAAAGCGGAGCGTATGGCTGGTGTCTTAGTGCTGTGAACCCTGCACAGAGCGGCTGCGATGCGCAAAATCGCTTTGTGCTCAGGCCGCTCTGGCCGGAAGTGATGCTCAGTGATATCACGCCCGCATTGGGGTTTTATGGTCTGCGAAATACGGCATGGCCCGGGCACATCATTCTCAAAAGTGGGGCGGATAGCTGGACGCTGGTTGTGTCCAACTGGGGACGAGTTCGGCTATGCAAAGGGAGCAGCGATAAAGGATGTCAGTGAATCAGCGTGGTTTCTCACTGGTTGAGGTCTTGATCGCCATGGCCATCTCCAGCGCGGTGCTGTTAGCCAGTGCCCGATTTTTGCCCGCCCTGCAGAGGGCAGCTTTACGCCAGACTCAGCAGTTGGCGCTGGAGGAGGAGGTCTGGCAGCGTCTGTTTACCGTTGGTCGATATCTGCAGCGAGCAGGTTTCTGTCAGGGAGTATGCAAAGGCGAAGGACTCACTCTTGCGGACCGGTGCGTATTGATTCGCTGGGACAGCAATCTGAACGGCGTCTGGGAGGACTCGCCGCCAGCGAATGCGGATGTCACAGGGTTTCGGCTCAACGGAGGTGCGCTAGAAACGCTACGTGGGGCGACAAACTGCGCAGGAAAAGGGTGGGAAAGAATGACCGATACAGATTTTGTTATCGTCGATGCCTTCAGCGTGACAAGACATAACCAGAATGAATTTGCGCCTGAATTTGAACTGGTGCTCAACGCGCACCTGAGATCTCGTCCGGAAGTGAGCGTCAGCGCGGGCTACGGTGTGACAGGGCATAACCTGTGAGACAGCAAAAAGGGATGTCATCGCTGATGCTGGTATTGCTTATGCTGGTGCTTGGGAGCCTGACGTTACAGGGCATGAGTATGCAGCACCAGTCGCAGCTGAGGCAAACCACCCTTGAGCAGAGGGCTATGCAGGATACGGTAAACGCGGAATCGTTGCTTGAAGAGGGACGAATGTTCGCATGGAAGCCGGAGCCGGGCGATCGGTGTCGGGATGATACTGATTTTGCCGGGCGAGTGTGCCTGCGTATTTTTAGCGATGAGAGTGCCCTGCTTATCGCTAACAGCGGCGAACAATATCGCTGGCAAACCGGTCAGGTGCAAAAAGGCATTTTGCAGTTTGACCGCAGTGGCTGGAGCGATTTCTGCCCGCGCAAGGAGGTCCTGCAATGTCAGCTCCCCTGATGCGTCAGCAAGGGTTCAGCCTCCCCGAAGTTCTGCTGAGCGTGGTGCTGATGGTCATGGTAGTCACAGCCTTGTCCGGCTTGTATAGCCAGCTTGCCGCAGGCAGCGTGCAGCTCAGCCAATATCGGGCCCTCTGGCGTGAGGCAGGGCGACAAATACAGCTGAAATCAGTGGCTGTCCCGGAGGGCTGGACGCAAAACCGCGTACAGACAAGCCGCCAAAGATGTGTCAGCATCACGGCAACGATCACCACGCCATCAGGCAAAAAGGGGCGGCTAACCCGCCTCCATTGTCCGGGCAGTTAATGGTATAACCGCGAGCGTCAGGAGCAATTATGTTAAGGGTCTATCACTCCAACCGTCTGGATGTGCTGGAAGCATTGATGGAGTTCATTGTTGAGCACGACAGGCTTGGTGACCCTTTTGAACCTGAAATGGTGCTGGTGCAAAGTACGGGTATGGCGCAGTGGTTGCAGATGACGTTGTCGAAGCGTTTCGGGATTGCCGCCAACATTACCTTCCCGCTCCCGGCAAGTTTTATCTGGGATATGTTTGTTCGCGTGTTGCCGGACATCCCGGAACAAAGTGCTTTCAATAAACAGAGCATGAGCTGGAAGCTGATGACGTTGCTGCCAGAGATGCTTGAACAGGACGCCTTTGCTCCGCTGCGCCACTATCTGGCGGATGACAGCGATAAGCGTAAGCTGTTCCAGCTTGCCTCTCGTATTGCCGATCTGTACGACCAGTATCTGGTTTACCGTCCGGAATGGCTCACCCGTTGGGAAGCCGATGAGCGCGTTGAAGGTATAGACGATGCCCAACTGTGGCAGGCTCCGTTGTGGAAAGCGCTGGTGGAGCACACTCAGGCGCTGGGTCAGCCGCTGTGGCACCGTGCCAATTTGTATCAGCGCTTTATCTCCGCTCTGGAAGGGAGCGAACATGCACCTGAAGGTTTGCCTTCGCGCGTGTTTATCTGCGGCATCTCGGCCCTGCCCCCGGTTTATTTACAGGCGCTGCAGGCGTTGGGTAAGCATGTGGATGTCTATGTGCTGTTCACCAACCCGTGTCGTTACTACTGGGGTGACATTAAAGATCCGGCATTCCTGGCCAAACTATTAGCACGACAGCGCCGACATCACCGCGAACAGCGAGAGCTGCCGCTATTTCGGGACAGCCAACAGGCTCCGACCCTGTTTAACACCGAAGGCGAGCAGGATATAGGCAATCCGATGCTGGCCTCCTGGGGCAAGCTGGGGCGCGACTATATCTATTTGCTGGCGGGGCTTGAGCGCTATCAGGAGCTCGATGCTTTCGTTGATATTGAGCCCGACAATCTGCTGCACAACCTGCAATATGACATTCTTGAGCTGCAAAACAGCGCGGTAGCCGGACGTACTGCCGATGAGTTTGCCCATAGCAACAGCAAGCGGACGCTGGATCCTGACGATCGCAGCCTGAGAATTCACGTCTGCCACAGCCCGCAGCGCGAAGTGGAAGTTTTGCACGATCGTTTGCTGGCAATGCTGGAGGACGATCCCAGTCTTTCTCCTCGCGATATCATCGTGATGGTGTCGGATATCGACAGCTACAGTCCGTTTATTCAGGCCGTGTTCGGCAGCGCCAGCGGCGAGCGTTATGTACCCTGGGCCATTTCAGATCGCCGGGCAAGACAGTCTCATCCCGCCCTGCAGGCGTTTATCACGCTACTTTCACTGCCAGACAGCCGCTTTGTCAGCGAAGATGTGCTGGCCTTGCTGGATGTTCCTGTACTGGCGGCGCGCTTCAATATTGACGAAGAAGGGCTGCGCTATCTGCGACAGTGGGTGAATGAGTCAGGCGTGCGCTGGGGAATGGACGATGACAACGTCCGCGAATGGGATTTGCCGCCGACAGGCCAGCACACCTGGCGTTTTGGCCTCACGCGAATGCTCTTGGGCTATGCGATGGAAAGCAGCGAGGGTGAATGGCAATCCATCCTGCCGTATGACGAATCCAGCGGGCTTATCGCCGAGCTGGTGGGCTACCTGGCTTCGCTGCTGATGATGCTCAATCAGTGGCGGCATCGGCTTTCCGAAGAGCGTCCGCTGACTGAGTGGCTGCCCGTTTGCCGCGAAATGCTTAACGATTTCTTCCTGCCGGATACCGATACGGAAGCTGCACTGGCGCTGATTGAGCAGCAGTGGCAGGGCATTATCGATCAGGGCCTGGAATCGCACTTCTCAGCTCCAGTACCGCTGTCGCTGCTGCGCGATGAGCTGGCTCAGCGCCTGGATCAGGAGCGCATCAGTCAGCGTTTCCTGGCCGGGCCGGTCAACATTTGTACTCTCATGCCGATGCGTTCTATTCCTTTCAAAGTCGTTTGTCTGCTTGGCATGAACGATGGCATTTACCCGCGAGCGCTTGCGCCGTTAGGGTTTGATCTGATGAGCCAGAAGCCGCTGCGCGGCGACCGTAGCCGCCGCGATGATGACCGCTATCTGTTCCTGGAAGCGCTGATGTCGGCGGAGCAAAAACTTTATATCAGCTATATTGGTCGCTCCATTCAGGACAACAGCGAGCGTTATCCTTCCGTTCTGGTGCAGGAACTGGTGGATTACATTGGTCAGAGCCATTGCCTGAAGGGCGAGGAAGCGCTCAACTGCGATGAAAGCGAGCGTCACGTTAAGCAGCACATCACGCATCAGCACAGCCGGATGCCGTTTGATGCGGCCAATTTCCTGCCCGGAGAAGGGCAAAGCTATGCCCGGGAATGGCTGAAAGCGGCGAGCCTGGAGGGCGAGGCCCACAGTGATTTTATCCAGCCGCTGCCGCCACAGGTTCTGGAAACGCTCCCCTTTGAGCAGCTGCAACGCTTCTGGTCACACCCCGTCAGGGCATTTTTCCAGATGCGTTTACAGGTGAATTTCCGAACTGAAGAGAGCGACATTCCTGAAACCGAGCCGTTTACGCTTGATGGATTAACCCGCTACCAGCTCAATCAGCAACTGGTGAATACGCTGGTCGAAGATCGCGATGCTGGCCTGATGTACCGGCGTTTTCGCGCCGGGGGAGAGCTGCCGTACGGGGCGTTTGGCGATATTGCCTGGGACGACCAGCGAGGCGAGATGCAGGCGCTGGCCGACAGGGTGAACGCCTGCCGCCAGCCTGCAAAAAGTCTGGAAATTGATTTGCAGTGTGACGGGGTCAATATAACTGGCTGGCTCACACAGGTACAGTCGGACGGGCTGCTGCGCTGGCGTCCGTCAATGCAGAAGGTCTCTCAGGGAATGCAACTTTGGCTTGAGCATCTGGTCTATTGTGCCAGCGGTGGAAAAGGAGAAAGCCGTTTGCTGCTGCGTAAAGAAGGGGAGTGGCGTTTCCCGCCGCTTGCCGAACAGGAAGCGATGGCGTACCTGGCGGATCTGGTCGCAGGCTATCGGGAAGGCATGTCACAGCCGCTGTTGCTGCTACCTGAAAGTGGGGGGGCGTGGCTCAAGGCTTGTTATGACCGCGAAAATAATGTCATTTTATGGGATGACGAAACGCAGCAAAAAGCCCGTAGCAAATTTATGCAGGCCTGGGAAGGGAACCAGGTCATACGGGGTGAAGGGGATGACGTCTGGTATCAGCGACTTTGGCGCACCCTTGAGCCCGAAAGCGTTGAGGCGATCCTCAGGCAGGCAGAACGTTATCTGCAGCCCGTTTTTCGCTTCCATCAGTCATAAGGATTGTTTAAAAATTGCGCAGATATCCGGATTCCATTATCATGCGCGACGTATCACGGACTGATGTTCATAAGTGAGGCTGCCATACAGAGCAGCACAGAAGTTTGTTAATGATGAGGTCCGTGAATGCCCCGCAGCACCTGGTTGAATGTTGTATTTATCGTATTGTTCGCCCTCTGGGCGCCCATAAGCCAGGCCGATGAAGGCTGGCAACCGGTAAAAGAAACCATCCGTAAAAGTGAGAAAGATCCGCGTCAGTATCAGGCGATCAAGCTTGATAACGGCATGGTCGTGCTGCTGGTGTCCGATCCGCAGGCGGTAAAATCGCTCTCTGCGCTGGTGGTGCCCGTCGGCTCACTTGAGGATCCTGATTCTCATCCGGGTCTCGCGCATTTTCTCGAGCATATGACGCTGATGGGGTCTAAAAAGTACCCGCAGCCGGACAGCCTCGCCGAATACCTCAAAATGCACGGCGGTAGCCACAACGCCAGTACCGCCCCGTACCGCACGGCTTTCTACCTTGAAGTGGAAAACGACGCGCTGGAAGGCGCTGTCGATCGCCTGGCCGATGCGATTGCTGAGCCGCTGCTCGATAAAAAGTACGCTGACCGCGAACGAAACGCCGTAAACTCCGAACTGACCATGGCCCGTAGTCGTGATGGGATGCGCATGGCTCAGGTCAGCGCCGAAACCATTAACCCGGCGCACCCTGGCGCTCGCTTCTCCGGCGGTAACCTCGAAACGCTGAGCGACAAACCGGGCAGCCCGGTGCTGGACGCGCTACTCGCATTCCGTGACAAGTATTATTCAGCCAACCTGATGAAGGCGGTTATCTACAGCAACAAGCCCCTGCCGGAGCTGGCTAAAATGGCCGCAAAAACCTGGGGTCGCGTGCCTGATAAAAATATCACTCGCCCTGAAATCACCGTGCCGGTTGTGACTGACGCGCAGAAAGGCATCATCATTCACTACACGCCTGCTGTGCCTCGCAAAGTGCTGCGCGTGGAATTTCGTATTGATAACAACACCGCCCAGTTCCGCAGCAAAACCGATGAACTGGTGACGTACCTGATTGGCAACCGTAGCCCGGGAACCTTGTCTGACTGGCTGCAAAATCAGGGGCTGGCCGAGGGGATTCGCGCCGACTCTGACCCGATAGTGAACGGTAACAGCGGCGTACTGGCAATTTCTGCCACCCTGACCGATAAAGGGCTGGCGAACCGCGACCAGGTTGTAGCTGCGATTTTCAGCTACCTCAATTTGCTGCGCGAAAAGGGCGTGGATAAACGCTATTTCGATGAGCTGGCGCACGTGCTGGATCTCGATTTCCGCTACCCGTCCATCAACCGGGATATGGATTACGTCGAATGGCTGGCGGACACCATGATTCGCGTGCCGGTGGAACACACGCTCGATGCGGTGAATATTGCCGATCGGTACGATGAGAAAGCGATTAACGATCGGCTGGCAATGATGACCCCGCAAAATGCGCGTATCTGGTACATCAGCCCGAACGAGCCGCATAACAAAACGGCCTATTTCGTGGATGCGCCTTATCAGGTGGATAAAATCAGCCCGCAGACCTTCAGCCAGTGGCAGCAGGAATCGGCCAAAATTGCCCTGCAGCTGCCAACGCTGAACCCGTACATTCCGGATGATTTCTCCCTGATTAAGCCTGAAAAAGTCAGCGACAAGCCGCAGCTTATCGTCGATGAGCCACAGCTGCGCGTTGTGTACACGCCGAGCCGTTACTTTGCCAGCGAGCCTAAGGCTGACGTAACGTTAGTACTGCGCAACCCTCACGCGATGGACAGCGCACGCAATCAGGTCATTTTCGCGCTGAATGATTATCTGGCAGGGATAGCGCTTGACCAGTTAAGCAATCAGGCCGCTGTAGGCGGTATCAGCTTCTCCACCGGGGCCAACAATGGTCTGATGGTCAACGCCAGCGGCTATACCCAACGTTTGCCGCAGCTCTTTGACGCACTGCTCCAGGGCTATTTCAGCTATCAGCCAACCGAAGAGCAGCTCGCGCAGGCGAAATCCTGGTATGCGCAAATGCTGGATTCCGCCGAGAAGGGCAAAGCGTTCGATCAGGCTATCATGCCGATTCAGATGCTGTCTCAGGTGCCTTATTTCCAGCGTGAAGTGCGCCGTGACCTGTTGCCGTCGATCACCCTGAAAGACGTGCTGGCCTGGCGTGATGAGCTGAAAGCCGGTGCGCGTCCGGAATTCCTGGTGGTGGGTAATATGACGGCCGAAAATTCTGTGGCTCTGGCGCGAAAAGTTCAGAATCAGCTTCATGCGCACGGCAGCGAGTGGTGCCGCAATAAAGACGTGGTGGTGGATAAAAATCAGAATGCCATCTTCGAAAAAGCAGGAAACACCAGCGACTCCGCGCTTGCTGCGGTATTCGCCCCGGCCAAAGCCGATGAATTCAGTAGCTCCGCCGCCAGCGCCATGCTTGGTCAAATTATCCAGCCGTGGTTCTACAATCAGCTGCGCACCGAAGAGCAACTGGGCTATGCGGTATTTGCCTTCCCGATGAACATTGGCCGCCAGTGGGGCGTCGGTTTCCTGTTGCAGAGCAGCGACAAGCAGCCGGATTTCCTCTGGCAGCGCTTTAAGGCATTCTTCCCGACGGCTGAGGCCAAATTGCGGGCCATGAAGCCCGAAGAGTTCGCGCAAATACAGCAGTCGGTGATTGCGCAGATGCAGCAGCCGCCGCAAACGCTGGGTGATGAAGCCTCGAAGCTCAGCAAAGATTTCGATCGCGGTAATATGCGCTTTGATTCACGTGATAAAGTAGTGGCTCAGATAAAACTGCTGACGCCGCAAAAGCTTGCTGACTTCTTCCATCAGACGGTGGTGGAGCCGCAGGGCATGACCGTCCTTTCTCAGGTCTCCGGCAGCCAGAACGGGAAAACAACCTATGTTCACCCGAAAGGCTGGAAGGTCTGGGAAAGCGTCAGCGCGTTGCAGCAATCCATGCCGCTGATGAGAGAGAACGAATGACCGAGACCGCCGAGTCCTTAAATCCCCTGCGCTTGCCGTTAACGGGTGAGCGCCTGATTGAAGCCTCAGCGGGCACCGGAAAAACCTACACTATCGCCGCACTCTATTTGCGGTTGCTGCTTGGACTGGGCGGCGAAGCCGCCTTTGTCCGTCCTGTCGACGTTGAAGAACTGCTGGTGGTGACCTTCACAGAAGCGGCCACCGAAGAGCTGCGCGGCCGTATCCGCAGCAATATTCACGAACTGCGCATCGCCTGCCTGCGTAACCGCACCGATAATCCGCTTTATGCCAGCCTGCTGGAAGAGATCCCGAACAAAGAACAGGCTGCGGAAGTGCTTTTGCTCGCCGAACGCCAGATGGATGAAGCTGCCGTCTTTACCATCCACGGCTTTTGCCAGCGTATGCTGAGCCTCAATGCCTTTGAATCGGGCATGCTGTTCGAACAACAGCTGATCGAAGACGAGTCCCGGCTGCGCTTTCAGGCCTGTGCGGATTTCTGGCGGCGTCACTGTTACCCGCTGCCGCGTGAGGTGGCCGAGGCTATCCACGCCAGCTGGATGGGTCCTCAGGAACTGCTGAAATCCATCGATCGCTACCTTCAGGGCGAAGCTCCGCAGCTTAAATCGCCGCCGTCAAACGAGACGCTGATCGCCCGGCATCAGCAAATTGTGGCACAAATCGCGGACATAAAAGCCCAGTGGCTTGCGGCCGCAGGCGAGCTGCCGGAGATCATCGAAAACTCCGGCATTCAGCGAAACAAATACAACCGGGCCAATCAGGGGCGCTGGCTGGATGCCGTAACCGACTGGGCACGGGAAGAACAGGCCGGATATCAGCTTGCGGAGCATCTGGGTAAATTTTCTCAGACTTTTTTAATCTCCCGGACCAAAGAGGGGGGCGAGCCGCCGCGGCATGCGCTTTTTGAGACGATCGATGCGATCCTGGCCGCACCGCCGTCGCTGAACGATCTTGTGATTTCAAGGGCGATGACTGAAATCCGTGAGGCGGTCGCCCGGGAGAAACTGCGACGCGGGGAGATGGGCTTTGACGATATGCTCTGTCGCCTGGACCAGGCGTTGCAGAGTGAAAGCGGCGAGGCGTTAGCCGCAGCGATCCGCCAGCGTTTCCCGGTGGCGATGATTGATGAATTTCAGGACACCGATCCGCAGCAGTACCGCATTTTCCGCCGCATCTGGCGACAGCAGCCGGATACCGCGCTGCTGCTGATTGGCGATCCGAAACAGGCTATTTACGCCTTCCGCGGTGCAGATATTTTTACCTATATGCGCGCCCGCAGCGATGTGACTGCGCACTACACGCTTGATACTAACTGGCGCTCCGCACCTGGCGTGGTGGAAAGCGTCAATCAGCTGTTCAGCACTGCTGATAACCCCTTCATGTTCCGTGATATCCCTTTTCTGCCTGTAAAGTCTGCCCCCAAAAATCAGACGTTACGCTTTGAGCTCAAAGGTGAGAGCCAGCCCGCGATGCGCTTCTGGCTGATGCCGGGCAATAGCGTGGGGGCTGGAGATTATCAGGCTTTTATGGCGCAGCTCTGCGCGGGTCAAATTCGCGACTGGCTGAGCGCCGGGCAGCGTGGCGATGCTCTGCTCTGGCGAGGTGAACAGGCTCGTCCGGTTCAGGCTTCGGATATCACCGTACTGGTGCGTAACCGCCAGGAAGCTGCGCTGGTGCGCGATGCGCTGAATGTACTTGGCATTCCGTCCGTCTATCTCTCTAACCGCGACAGCGTGTTTGAAACGCCTGAAGCGCAGGAGCTGCTGTGGCTGCTGCAGGCGGTGCTTGCGCCGGAGCGGGAAAGCAGCCTGCGTAGCGCGCTGGCCAGTTCACTTTTCGGCCTGAATGCGCAGGATATTGAACGGCTCAACCTGGATGAGCTGGCGTGGGATGCGCTGGTGGAAGAGTTCAGCCAGTATCGCCAACTCTGGCAGCAGCGCGGCGTGATGGCGATGCTGCGGGCGCTGATGGCAGCCCGCAATATCGCGGAAAACCTGCTGGCGACCCACGGCGGCGAGCGGCGTCTGACGGATATCCTGCACCTCAGCGAGCTGCTCCAGGAAGCCGCCGGGCAGCTTGAAAGTGAGCACGCACTAATGCGCTGGCTGGCACAGCAGATTGGCGATCCAAACAGCGGCGCCTCCGGGCAACAAATGCGTCTGGAAAGCGACAAGCACCTTGTGCAAATCGTCACGGTGCATAAATCAAAAGGGCTGGAATACTCGCTGGTCTGGCTACCGTTTATTGCCCGCTATCGTAAGCAGGATCAGGCGTTCTATCACGATCGCAGCTCCTTTGCCGCGGTGCTTGATTTGCACAACGGCGAGGAGAGCCTGGAGCTTGCCGAGGCAGAACGCCTGGCCGAAGACTTGCGTTTGCTCTACGTGGCGTTGACCCGTGCAATCTGGCATTGCAGCCTGGGTATTGCTCCGCTCAGCCCGCGTCGGAGTGATAAAGCGACCGACACCGAACTGCATCACAGTGCCCTGGGGCGCCTGGTGCAAAAAGGTGAGGCCAAAGACGCCGCCGGGCTTGAGGCCTGCCTGCGCGAACTCTGTAATGAACATGTAGATTTGCAGATCGCCGTACTGCCAGAGGGTGGCCGCTGGCAGGCTCTCACGCCTGAAATGCCGGAACTGCGCGCCCGGGAAATGCAGCGTCGCATCAATGACGACTGGCGAGTGACCAGCTATTCCGGTCTCCAGCAGCGCGGTCATAGCGTGGCGCAGGATTTGCTGCCGCGTCTGGATATTGACGCGGCGGGCGTGGCGGAGGCCATCGAAGACGCCGAATTAACGCCTCATCATTTCCCCCGTGGTGCATCGCCAGGTACCTTCCTGCACAGCCTGTTCGAAGAGATCGACTTCACTCAGCCCGTGTCTGAAATGTGGATGCAGGAACAGCTTGAACGTAACGGCTTCGAGGCAAAATGGGCTCCCGTTTTAACCCAGTGGCTGGGCGTTGTGCTGCAAACGCCGCTGTCAGGTGCCGGGATCTCGCTGAGTCAGCTGACGGCCAGGGACAAACAGGTTGAGATGGAGTTTTATCTGCCGATAGAGCAACTGCTGGTACCGCAGAAGCTGGATACGCTGATTCGTCAGTATGATGCGTTATCCGCCGGTTGTCCGCCGCTTGATTTCCGCCAGGTCAGCGGAATGCTGAAAGGTTTTATCGACCTCGTGTTCCGCCACGATGGGCGCTACTACCTGCTGGACTATAAATCGAACTGGCTGGGGGAGAACAGCGAAGCCTACACCCAGGCGGCGATGGCGCAGGCGATGCAGTCGCACCGCTATGATTTGCAGTACCAGCTTTACAGCCTTGCGCTCCACCGCTATTTGCGCCACCGGCTGCGGGATTATGACTATGATGCACACTTTGGCGGCGTGATTTATCTGTTTTTACGCGGCGTGGATGGGGGAGAAAGCGGGCAGGGCATTTATGCCACGAGGCCCGATAAAGCCCTAATCGATGGTATGGACAAGCTGTTCGCGGGCGATGCACAGGAGGTGAAAGGATGAACATGAAGACCCTGCTGATGGAAGCCGCTCAACAAAAGCTGCTGCGCCCGTTAGATGTTCAGTTTGCCCTGATGGTTGCAGAGCACGATAACCCCGCCGTCCTGCTGGCGGCAGCGTTACTTAGTCGGGATGCGGGAGAAGGACACGTTTGCCTGCCGCTGTCTCACTTTCAGCCCGATGAGCAGGCCCCGGACCGGGCGCAGGCGCTCTGGCAACAGCTGTTTGCGTTGGCAGGTCCGGTGGACAATATTGAATCGCTGCTACGGGTGTCCCCTGCCGTCAGCGATGGCACAGAAGCGACGCCGCTGGTGCTGAGCGAAGGGCGGCTCTACCTTAATCGCCTGTGGCAGAACGAGTCTGCCATTGCCCGATTCTTTAGCCAGACCGGGCCTCTGGTATCGGCAGATGAAGCGCTGCTGACGACAACGCTAAGTGCCCTTTTCCCGCCTTCAGGTAAAACCGACTGGCAGAAGGTGGCTGCAGCTGTTGCGTTAACCAGACGAATCTCTGTGATTTCTGGCGGTCCGGGCACCGGGAAAACGACCACGGTTGCGAAACTGCTGGTGGCGCTGATCCAGACCAATACCCAGCCTAAATGTCGTATCCGGCTGGCGGCTCCGACGGGCAAAGCGGCAGCACGCCTGACAGAATCGTTAGGTACTGCCCTGCGAGAGCTGCCGTTAACCGACGAACAGAAGAAATGGCTGCCGGCGGAGGCAGGAACGCTTCACCGTCTGCTGGGTGCCCAGCCGGGCAGTCAGCGCCTGCGCTACCACGCGGGCAACCCGCTGCATCTCGACGTACTGGTCGTGGATGAAGCCTCAATGATCGACCTGCCGATGATGGCGCGGTTGATTGCGGCGCTGCCTGAACACGCCAGGGTGATTTTCCTGGGCGATCGCGATCAGCTGGCCTCGGTTGAAGCCGGCGCGGTGCTCGGCGATATCTGTGCCTGGGTTAACGCCGGATATACGCCAGCAAGGGCGCAGGAACTAAGCCGAATCACCGGCTTCCCGGTTCCAGCAGGCGAGGGTACGCAGGCAGGTGCGCTGCGCGACAGCCTGTGCCTGCTGCAAAAAAGCTACCGCTTTGGCAGCGATTCCGGCATAGGTCAGCTGGCAAAAGCGGTGAATGCAGGCGATCCGCAGGCGATGAACGCCGTCTTTGCCGAGGGCTTTTCCGACATCGAACTCAAATCGCTGAAAACCACCGCAGAGTATGACGATATGCTCAACGCTGCGGTGGCGGGTTACGCAGATTATCTGGCGCTGTTGAAGGCTCGCGCTGAGCCGGCAGACGTTCTCGGCGCATTTTCGCAATATCAGCTGCTTTGTGCGCTGCGTGAAGGGCCGTATGGCGTCAGTGGCGTGAATGAACAGCTGGAGCAAACGCTCGCCCGCCAGAGGCGTATTACGCCTTCACGGCATTCCCGCTGGTACGAAGGGCGACCGGTGATGATCGCCCGCAACGACAGCACGCTCGGGTTGTTTAATGGGGATATCGGCGTGGCGTTAGATCGCGGCACAGGGCTGCGCGTCTGGTTCCCGATGCCGGATGGCAGCATCAAATCCGTGCAGCCGAGCCGCCTGCCGGAGCACGACACCGCCTGGGCGATGACGGTGCATAAATCACAGGGCTCGGAATTCAACCACGCGGCGCTGATTTTGCCTTCGCAAAGCGTGCCGCTGGTGACGCGGGAGCTTGTCTATACCGCGATTACGCGTGCTAAAAAGCAGCTGTCGCTGTATGCGGATAAGAAACTGCTGGCGAAAGCGATTACGGTAAGGACCGAGCGGCGAAGCGGGCTGGCGGCGTTATTTGCCAGAATGTAGGCCGGGCAAACCCATTGCCGCCCGGCAGCTCATTCGTCAGGTTAAATCCGCCATCAGCACCTTCGAACGGCGCTGATAGTTGTACATCTCTTTTTTACTCTCCGGCAGCAAATCCACTTCGACAGGCGTGAATCCGCGCTCCTGGAACCAGTGAATGCTGCGGGTGGTCAGGACAAACAGCTTACTGAGCCCCATCTGCCGGGCCTGAGCGGCAACGCGCTCCAGCAGCACTTCACCGCGCGACGAGCTGCGATAGTCGGGATGGACCGCCACGCAGGCCATCTCGCCGATGCGTTCTTCCGGAAAAGGATAGAGTGCGGCGCAGGCGATGGTGGTGTTATCGCGCTGAATAACCGTGAACTTGTCGATTTCCATTTCGAGCTGCTCGCGCGAACGACGCACCAGAATGCCCTGTTGCTCCAGGGGCTCGATAAGCTCGAGGATCCCGCCGATGTCGTTGATGGTGGCGCGACGAATTTGCTCGGCGCTTTCCATCACAATCTGTGTACCGATGCCGTCGCGGGAGAAGAGCTCCTGCAGCAGCGCACCGTTTTCCTGGTAGCTGATGAGGTGACAACGACGAACGCCGCTGCGGCAGGCCTTCACCGCGCCGCGCAGGAACCGTACCGTACCGGAGTAATAGTCGCCTTCCGTTTCCAGAGCTTCAACACGCGCCTGCGCTTCGTTCGGGAACAGTTCAGAGATTATCTCGCCTTCGGTATTCAGTACGCCCTGCGAGGAGCAAAAGCCGATCATTTTTTCCGCTTTCAGCTTGATGGCGAGCTGCGTGGCAATCTCTTCCGAGGTCAGGTTGAAGCTTTCCCCGGTCACGGAGACGGCCACCGGGCCCATCAGCACGATGGCGCCGCTGTCTAGCTGGCGATGAATGGCTTCTTCGTCAATGCGGCGAATACGCCCGCTGTGACAGTAATCAATGCCGTCATCGACGCCCAGCGGCTGCGCGATAATGAAGTTACCGCTGACGACGTTGATGTGCGCACCCTGCAACGGCGTGTTGTTGAGGCTCATTGACAAACGGGCGGTGATGTCGAGCTGCAGCATCCCGGCGGCCTGCTTCACCAGGTCGAGGGTTTTGGCGTCAGTCACTCGGGTATTTTTGTGGTACAGCGGCTCGTGATGATGCTGTGCCAGATTGGCGTCAATCTGCGGGCGGGCACCATACACCAGTACCAGGCGAATGCCCAGACTGTGTAGTAAGCCTATATCATTGACAATGCTTGAGAAATTTTCATGCTCAATGGCTTCACCACCAAGCATGATGACAAACGTCTTGCCGCGGTGGGCGTTAATGTAGGGAACAGAATGACGAAATCCCTCAACCAGTTCGGTTTTACGTTCCTTCACCACAGTACAACCTCTATGCATGATTATTCGTAATTATTGTATTTTTATTCTGTTTTTCTTCCGGGCGCAAGCAGCAATTTCAACCAATGGCTTGATAAAGCATGCGAGAAATCGGATTTAAACAGGATTGTTTACCCTTTTATAGATGACAGTTTATGCGCCTTTGGTTAAAGTTTTCGGTCAAACCAGCCGTTTACTTTGCTAAATCGATTTTTTTTGCCTGGGAGAAGCATGTCGGGAAGTCAGTCAGGAATAACGCGTCGCGGCCTGTTAAAAGGGGCCGGGGCAATGTGGTTACTCAGCGTAAGCCAGGTGGGGCTTGCCGCTGAAAGCCGGGTGGTCGCCGTACGAGTCTGGCCTTCGTCGACGTATACGCGCGTGACGCTGGAATCCAGCCACGAGCTGAAATACAAACAGTTTGCGTTGAGCAATCCTGAGCGGCTGGTGGTCGATCTCCAGGGGGTGAACCTCAATTCCGTGCTTAAGGGCATGGGCGGTCAGATTCGTAGTGACGATCCTTACATCAAGTCCGCCCGCGTCGGGCAGTTTGACCCGCAGACGGTGCGGATGGTCTTCGAGCTCAAGCAAAACGTCCGGCCGCAGCTGTTTGCGCTGGCGCCGGTAGCAGGCTTTAAAGAACGCCTGGTGATGGATCTTTACCCGTCGACCGCGACGGAAGTGCAGGATCCGCTGCTGGCGCTGCTTGAGGATTACAACAAAGGTGACCTGGATAAACAGGTTCCTCCGGCCCAGAGTGGTCCACAGCCGGGCAAAGCCGGGCGCGACAGGCCGATTGTCATTATGCTTGACCCGGGCCACGGCGGTGAAGACTCCGGCGCGGTGGGAAAATACAAGACGCGTGAGAAAGACGTGGTGCTGCAAATCGCCCGCCGCCTGAAGGCGCTCATCGACAAAGAGGCCAATATGAAGGCCTACATGACGCGCAATGAAGACATCTTTATTCCGTTGAAAGTACGCGTTGTAAAGGCGCAGAAACAGCGTGCTGACCTGTTCGTTTCCATTCATGCAGATGCCTTCACCAGCCGTCAGCCAAGCGGTTCTTCGGTGTTTGCGCTCTCGACCAAAGGTGCGACCAGCACTGCAGCAAAATATCTGGCGCAGACTCAGAACGCCTCCGATCTGATCGGCGGCGTCAGCAAGAGCGGTGACAGATACGTCGATCACACCATGTTCGATATGGTGCAGTCGTTGACGATTAACGACAGCCTGAAATTCGGTAAGGCGGTGCTGGGCAAGCTCGGTAAGATCAACGATCTGCACAAAAACCGGGTTGAACAGGCCGGATTTGCGGTACTGAAAGCGCCGGATATCCCGTCTATTCTGGTGGAAACCGCGTTTATCAGTAACGTGGAAGAAGAACGAAAACTGAAAACGGCAACCTTCCAGCAGGAAGTCGCAGAGTCGATTCTGGCGGGAATTAAGGCCTACTTCGCCGATGGGGCAACCCTCGCGCGCCTCAGTTGAAACGGCAGGAAACAAAGGAATGGCGCTGAAAAGCGTCATTTTTTTGGCTGGATTACAGATTTCAGATACAAAAAAACACCCGTTAAGGTGCTTAGTGTTTTATGAAGTGGTTGCGGGAGCCGGATTTGAACCGACGACCTTCGGGTTATGAGCCCGACGAG
>NZ_DALZVG010000019.1:0-94709 GCF_032012665.1 Scandinavium sp. | reverse complement strand
TGTTTGTGTGAAGTGATTCACATCCGCCGTGTCGATGGAGGCGCATTATAGGGAGTTCTGAAGGCGCCGCAACACCTAAATGACAGAAAAATGACTGACTGCTGCATTCCACAGCAAAACCCCGCCTTATACCCATTTACACACAGAGTTATCCACAAACCATTAAAAGACCAAAATTGTGCGAGCGTTGCGCAAACGTTTTCGTTACAATGCCCGCGCTAAAACAAGGATGCCCCGTAAGGGGCGTTAGCTGAGTTTTTTCAGTAAAAATTCAGCTAACGCTCTCTGTAATTGTCAAATCCAGGGGATTTACCATGCAACAACGTCGTCCAGTCCGCCGTGCTTTACTCAGCGTTTCTGATAAAGCTGGCATCGTCGAATTCGCACAGGCACTTTCTGCACGTGGCGTAGAGCTGCTTTCAACCGGCGGAACCGCTCGCCTGTTAGCAGAAGAAGGCTTGCCCGTTACTGAAGTTTCCGATTACACCGGTTTTCCGGAAATGATGGATGGACGCGTTAAGACACTGCACCCGAAAGTGCACGGTGGGATCCTCGGTCGCCGCGGCCAGGATGACGGGATCATGGCTCAACATGGGATCGCACCGATCGATATGGTTGTCGTCAACCTTTACCCGTTTGCACAAACCGTCGCGCGTGAAGGTTGCTCTCTGGAAGATGCCGTTGAAAATATCGATATCGGCGGCCCGACCATGGTGCGCTCTGCGGCCAAGAACCATAAAGATGTGGCGATCGTGGTTAAGAGCAGCGATTACCCTTCTATTATTAGCGAGCTGGATGCTAACGAAGGTTCACTCACCCTCGACACCCGCTTCGACCTGGCAATTAAAGCGTTCGAACACACCGCCGCCTACGACAGCATGATCGCCAACTACTTTGGCAGCCTCGTTCCAGCTTATCACGGTGAAACCAAAGAACCTGCCGGTCGCTTCCCGCGTACCCTGAATCTGAACTTCATTAAGAAGCAGGATATGCGCTACGGCGAAAACAGCCACCAGCAGGCTGCCTTCTATATAGAAGAGAACGTGCTGGAAGCTTCCGTGGCCACCGCACAGCAGGTTCAGGGTAAAGCACTTTCCTATAACAACATAGCTGATACCGATGCAGCACTTGAGTGCGTCAAAGAGTTCAGCGAACCGGCCTGCGTCATCGTCAAGCACGCTAACCCTTGCGGCGTGGCTGTCAGCAACACGATTCTCGATGCCTACGATCGTGCTTACAAAACCGATCCAACCTCTGCTTTCGGCGGGATCATCGCCTTCAACCGCGAACTGGATGCCGAAACCGCACAAGCGATCGTTTCTCGCCAGTTTGTTGAAGTCATTATTGCACCGTCGGCTTCTGAAGAAGCGTTGAAGATCACCGCCACCAAGCAGAACGTCCGCGTGCTGACCTGCGGCCAATGGGATGCTCGCATTGCGGGCCTCGACTTCAAACGCGTAAACGGCGGCCTGCTGGTTCAGGACCGCGATTTGGGCATGGTCACTTCCGGCGAACTGCGCGTTGTCAGCCAGCGCCAGCCAACGGAGCAGGAACTGCGTGATGCGCTGTTCTGTTGGAAAGTGGCGAAATTCGTGAAATCGAACGCCATCGTGTATGCCAAAGAGAACATGACTATTGGCATAGGTGCAGGCCAGATGAGCCGCGTGTATTCCGCCAAAATCGCTGGTATCAAAGCCGCCGACGAAGGTCTGGAAGTAAAAGGTTCGGCGATGGCGTCAGACGCCTTCTTCCCGTTCCGCGATGGTATTGATGCCGCAGCTGCCGTCGGCGTGACCTGCGTGATTCAGCCTGGCGGCTCCATTCGCGATGAAGAAGTCATTGCCGCGGCCGACGAGCACGGCATTGCCATGATCTTCACCGACATGCGCCACTTCCGCCATTAATTCCGGAGCTTAGAATGAAAGTTTTAGTGATTGGTAACGGCGGGCGCGAGCACGCGCTGGCCTGGAAAGCGGCCCAGTCGCCGCTGGTTGATACGGTATTTGTTGCTCCGGGCAACGCGGGAACGGCGCTTGAGCCGACGCTGCAAAACGTCGCTATCAGCGCAACCGACATTCCTGCGCTGCTCAACTTCGCCAAAAGTGAAGACATTGGCCTGACCATCGTTGGGCCAGAAGCACCACTGGTGATTGGCGTGGTGGATGCCTTCCGCGAAGCGGGCCTGACCATATTCGGTCCGACTCAGGGTGCGGCACAACTCGAAGGATCCAAGGCCTTCACTAAGGATTTTCTGGCGCGCCATAATATCCCAACCGCTTGGTATCAGAATTTTACCGAAGTCGAACCTGCACTGGCTTATCTGCGCGAAAAAGGCGCACCGATTGTTATTAAAGCCGACGGTCTGGCTGCGGGTAAAGGCGTGATTGTCGCGATGACGCTCGAAGAAGCCGAAGCCACCGTGCACGACATGCTGGCGGGTAACGCCTTTGGCGACGCAGGCCACCGTATCGTGATTGAAGAGTTTCTTGAAGGCGAAGAGGCCAGCTTTATCGTCATGGTTGACGGCGAAAACGTGCTGCCGATGGCCACCAGCCAGGATCACAAGCGCGTGGGCGATGGCGATACCGGCCCAAACACCGGCGGCATGGGCGCGTATTCTCCTGCTCCAGTCGTCACCGACGAAGTCCATCAACGCACCATGGATCGCGTCATTTGGCCAACCGTTCGCGGGATGGCGGCAGAAGGTAATACCTATACCGGCTTCCTGTATGCCGGATTGATGATCGACAAAGCGGGCAATCCGAAGGTTATCGAGTTTAACTGCCGCTTTGGCGATCCGGAAACGCAGCCGATCATGCTGCGCCTGCAGTCTGACCTTGTGGAACTCTGCCTTGCGGCCTGCGAAGGCAAGCTTGACGAGAAAACCTCCCGCTGGGATCCGCGTCCGTCTCTGGGCGTGGTGATGGCCGCCGGCGGCTATCCGGGAAGCTACAACACCGGAGATGAAATCCACGGCCTGCCGCTGGAAGAAGTAGAGAACGGGAAAGTGTTCCAGGCCGGGACAACGCTCTCCGAAGACGATCGCGTACTGACCAACGGTGGCCGCGTACTGTGCGTGACGGCACTGGGTGAAACAGTAGCCGAAGCGCAGAAACGCGCGTATGCCTTAATGGCCGATATTCACTGGCATGGCAGCTTCAGCCGAAACGATATTGGTTATCGCGCGATTGCGCGTGAGCAAGGGAAGTAATTCGTCATTGCCCGGCGGCGCGATGCTTGCCGGGCCTGGGCTTTTCTGTCCGTTAAAAGGTTTTCTCTTTCGGCTGCCAGGTGCAGAAATCTTCATTTGCCACCAATAGCAGCTGTGACCCTTCCGGCGCTTCCAGCCACGCCACGCTGACTTCTACCGAAGAGTGATTCTGACGTCGTTCGATGTGATTAATCGCGCGAGCTTCTAAATCGGGCTTCATCGTCTCGCCTTCACAGGTCGTTACGGTATGATTTGCATGCCAGCGTCCCTGTCGCAGCACCACACGCCCCTGACGCAGCGCATCGCTGGTCTGACGGATTTGCTGCGCCTGATAGCGGTACAGCGCTATCTGGTCGTTAGAGAGCTGCTGCTTCTGTCCGTCGACTTCACGCTGCATAAAGCTGAGCTCGCCATGGTCATCAAAACGCACGCGAACGTGTTCTGGCGGTTTACCGTAGATATTGAGTTCAATCAGAGAAAGCGTATCGCCCTGCCAGCGGTATTCGCTGGTTGAGGTGTTCCCGCTGCGCCACGGGCTGAAGGCCGCAAGCAGGTGAGTTTCGTTATCGGAATCTTTGCGCCAGATGCGCACCGCGCCCTGGTTATCGGCATAGCCGCTGGCAGTAAAAGGGGGTAATGCAGAGTTGTGGCTACAGGCGGTGAGCAACAGCACACCGGCCAGCGCCAGCGAACGGCGCCAGACGGACAAAAGGGGCGAAACCGCCCCTTCGATAAAACTGTTCACCGGCACGCGGTCTTACTTAACGGCGTCTTTCAGTGCTTTACCAGAAACAAAAGCCGGCACGTTAGCCGCGGCGATTTTGATTTCTTTACCGGTCTGCGGGTTGCGGCCAGTACGCTCAGCGCGGTGGTTCACTTTGAAGGTACCGAAACCAACCAGTTGTACAGCATCACCTTCTTTCAGAGACTCAGTAATTGCAGCCAGAGTAGATTCCAGGGCAGATTTAGCCTGTGCTTTAGACAGGTCAGCCTTGTCCGCAATTACATCAATCAGTTGAGTCTTGTTCATATGTTATCCTTACAATGTGTTTATCGCTTGCTAAGCATCGAGTGCGACGGAAATGCCTGAAAAGCACTCTCCTGCATACACGCACCGATAGCCACTTTTTTTCGCCTTCCAAATGTAGACCAGACGGGGGGCAGATGTGAAGCCTTCAGGCACGACAATTCGGACTGAATATCACGTTTTGTGGCTTCATTGCTGAAAATTTATACCGATATTGCTCTCGCCCGCCTCGCGGAGGTCTGCCCGCAGCCCTTTTATTAGTTCAATATCGCGTTCTTCACAGTCGGCCAGAAGTCGGAATATTTCCCATTGGATGTCCCATTCCTGCTCTACCGCTGGGTTCTCTTTCAGCTCTTCATCCGTCATTTCGCGGCCCGCCTGAGTCATTTCCAGCATCGCGACGGTAGTGATGGAGGTCTTGCTGACTTCGATCGCGTGTTCCAGCGTTTCGCCACTCAAACGTGAGTGCATCAGCTCGCTCAGCGCCACGCAGGCGTCAATGGCCGGATAAACGCCGTACATGTCGAAATCTTCCGCGACGGGGATCGCTTCCTCGAACTTCTCAAGCTGGCTGTCGAAGTTGACTTTGGCATCCTTCACCGTCAGCGTTTCCCAAATCAGATCGAGAATACGGCGATAAAGCTGCCCATCAGCAAATTCGGTCTGCTGGCAGAACATAGCGTAGTTCGGATACATACGCTCGCACAGGCAAGCCATAAAGGTCACGTGCTGCCAGCTTTCCAGCTTCTCGAGGCGCAGATGGATCGGGTTTTGTAACATGATGAATTCTCGAATACGTTAATGGGCGGCAGTTTACCTGAATCAGGGCTGAATTGCTTGCCAGCGCAGGAAGGCGGGCCGACGGGATGCCACTGCATCTGCCCAACGGGTGGGTTCCGGCAGACGGTAGCCGCGAGTACAGCGCTGAACCCAGGCCAGTGCGCTGTCCTGACTCACGCGATACCCGGTGGCGATAAACAGTGGGTTACAGCGCGCTTTGCTCCGCCATACCCAGCCGAGCTGCTCCTGCTTGTCGACGAGCGGCGCCAGCGCGCCCGGATCGGGAGACAGCGGCTCGAACTTGCCGCACAGGCGCTTTTTCGCCACGCCGATAGTCGGCACGTCCACCAGTAGGCCAAAATGGCTGGCGACGCCGAGCCGCCGCGGGTGGGAAATGCCGTGGCCATCGACGAAAAGCAGATCGGGTTTACGGGAAAGCTGCTCCCACGCTGCCAGCAGCGCGGGATATTCGCGGAATGACAGAAAACCGGGGATATAGGGCATGGTGGTGGGAATACGCGCAATCTGGTATTCCACCAGCTCCAGTTCAGGCCAGGTCAGCAACACCATCGCGGCGCGCGTGACTTCGCCGCCCTCTTCGAAGCCGACATCCGCCCCACCGATCAACGTCGGCGGATCGACCAGAAAGCGATCCTCGCGGATCACCGATGAAGCCAGTGCTTTTTGTTGTTCCCGAAGCTCCGCCAGATCCATGGTATTTCCTTATTGATGATACTGAGCTGACAAACGGTGTACGGCTTCAACAAACGCGCCCGCATGTTCTGGCGGCACATCCTGATGAATACCGTGGCCCAGGTTAAAGACGTGCCCCTCGCCCTGACCGAAACCAGCCAGAATGGTCGCCACTTCTTCCTCAATGCGCGCGGGTTGTGCGTACAGCATAGACGGATCCATGTTGCCCTGAAGCGCCACTTTGTCACCCACGCGACGGCGCGCATCGGCAATATCTGTTGTCCAGTCCAGGCCCAGCGCGTCGCAGCCTGTAGCCGCCATCGCCTCCAGCCACTGCCCGCCGCCTTTGGTAAACAGCGTCACCGGCACGCGGCGTCCTTCGTTTTCACGCAGCAGGCCATCGATAATCTTGTGCATGTAGTAGAGAGAGAACTGCTGGTAGTCACGCCCGGTCAGCACGCCACCCCAGGTGTCGAAAATCATGACCGACTGCGCGCCCGCGCGGATCTGCGCGTTCAGGTACAGCGTGACGCTCTTCGCCAGCTTATCCAGCAGCAGATGCAGCGCCTGCGGATCGGCGTACATCATCTTCTTAATAACGGTGAACGCTTTGCTGCTACCACCTTCGACCATATAAGTTGCCAGCGTCCACGGACTGCCGGAGAAGCCAATCAGCGGGACCTCGCCTTTGAGTTCGCGGCGAATGGTACGCACTGCGTTCATCACGTAGCCCAGCTCCTGTTCCGGATCGGGAACGGGCAGCTTTTCGATATCAGCTTTGGTTTTCAGCACCGAGGTGAACCGCGGGCCTTCACCGGCCTCGAAATAGAGCCCAAGCCCCATTGCGTCGGGAATGGTCAGAATGTCCGAAAAGAGGATCGCCGCATCCAGCGGGTAGCGACGCAGCGGCTGCAGAGTCACTTCACAGGCCAGCTCCGCATTTTTGCACAGTGACATAAAATCCCCCGCCTGCGCACGCGTAGCTTTGTACTCCGGCAAATAGCGGCCTGCCTGTCTCATCATCCAGACAGGTGTAATATCAACAGGCTGGCGCAGCAGCGCACGCAGATAACGATCGTTTTTCAGTTCGGTCATATTTGCAGTTCCTTTATGCATTATGCGGGGAGTGTACCATCACTCGTCATCTGCCCGACACATCGCCACGGTGTCTTCAATCAAACGCCGTGCCACGGTGCCCGGCGGCGGAAGCAGCGGCAGGTTATCGTAGCGATACCAGTTAGCGTCCAGTAATTCTTTCGGATCGATGACAATCTCTCCGCTGTCATAATCTGCCATAAACGCGGTCATCAGCGACTGGGGGAAAGGCCATGGCTGTGAGGTGATGTAACGAAGGTTTTTTACGCGGATGCCGCTCTCCTCCATCACTTCGCGGGCCACCGCCTGCTCCAGCGTTTCGCCCACTTCAACAAAACCTGCCAGCACGGTATAAACGCCGTTGCGATGGCGGGTATGCTGTGCCAGCAGGATGGAGTCATCACGCCGAATGGCGACGATAATGCACGGTGCGATTTGCGGGTAATAGCGTTCGCGGCAATGGCTGCACAGCATTGCCCATTCGGTTTTGCTCGGATGCATGGTGTGGCCGCAATAGCCGCAGAATTTATGCGAACGGTAAAACTCCGCCAGTTGGACGCCACGCCCGGCTAGCTGGAACAGGCCGACGTCCTGATCCAGGACCTGGCGAACCGTGCCCATCTCCTGGCAGCGCGCCTGTTGAACCAGCCAGACGGGAGCGCCTTCCCACTCACCAATTTGCATGGCTGGCAGGCCGACAAGATCGAAATTCTCTGCCGTCCCACACGGTATTTCTCCACCGGGCAGCCATAATTTCTGTTCGTGACTGACTATCCACCAACCGCTGTCTAATTTTTCAATAATACGATCCATATCTATTGCACTACCTTCGCTTCACTGGCACTTTGTTAACAGTGTTTTTACATTTTTGGGTGAGCCGTTTTTACTCTTTTAAAGTCGGAGTCCATCATGCTAAACCAGTTAGAAAGCCTGACAGAGCGCGTTGGCGGCAGCCATCATCTTGTCGATCAGTGGCTACAGGTGCGTAAGCAGTTGATCGTCGCCTATTACAATCTGGTTGGCATTAAGCCTGGCAAAGGATCGTATATGCGCCTCAACGAAAAAGCCCTCGACGATTTTTGCCAGCGTCTGGTGGATTATCTCTCCGCCGGTCACTTCAGTATTTATGAACGCATTGTCGGCGAATTGGAAGGCGAAAACCCACTTTTGGCGGCAACAAAGCTCTATCCGCAGCTTGAAGGCAACACCCAACAGATCATGGATCTGTATGATTCCAGCCTGGAAACTGCCATCGACGATGATAACTGCATGGAGTTTCAACAGGCGTTATCCGCCCTTGGCGAAGCGCTGGCCGCGCGCTTTACGCTGGAAGACAGCCTGATTGCGCTGGCGCTGGACAGCAAATTTAACGGCGGCGCGAACGACGAAAATCAGATCGCGCGTCCGGCTTGAGTTCTTAAGCGTTAACGAGTAATTTACAACCTTCACCTCGCCTGTGGGCGGGGTTTTATCTTGTCGGAGTGCCCATTTGGGCTGAGACCGTTAATTCGGGATCCGCGGAACCTGATCAGGCTAATACCTGCGAAGGGAACAAGAGTCAACCTGCTGTTACATCGCCATAAAGGCGATGTCTCCTCTTGCTTCATCCGTCGTCTGACAAGCCATATCCTTACTTTACTGGAATGTGCTATGTCTACTACCAAACTGACCCGCCGCGAACAGCGCGCACAGGCTCAACGCTTTATCGACACGCTGGAAGGCACCGCGTTTCCTAACTCACAGCGTATCTATCTTCAGGGCTCGCAGGACGATATTCGCGTCCCAATGCGCGAAATTCAGCTAAGCCCAACGCTCATCGGCGGCACCAAAGAGAATCCACAGTTCGAACAAAACGAAGCTGTGCCGGTGTACGACACCTCCGGCCCGTATGGCGATCCGTCGATAAAAATTAACGTCCAGCTCGGCCTGGAAAAGCTACGCCAGCCATGGATTGACGCCCGCAACGACAGCGAACCGCTGGATGAGAGAAGCTCAGCGTACACCAAAGAGCGCCTGGCCGACGACGGCCTCGACGAGCTGCGCTTCAGCGGATTGTTAACGCCCAAACGCGCTAAGTCCGGTAAATGCGTGACCCAGCTGCATTACGCCCGCCAGGGCATCGTGACGCCGGAAATGGAGTTCATCGCCATTCGCGAAAACATGGGGCGTGAGCGGATTCGCGGTGAAGTCTTACGCCACCAGCATCCGGGAGAAGGTTTCGGCGCGCGTTTGCCGGAAAATATCACCCCGGAATTTGTGCGCGATGAAGTGGCCGCCGGCCGCGCCATCATCCCGGCAAACATCAACCACCCGGAATCCGAGCCGATGATCATTGGCCGCAATTTCCTCGTCAAGGTGAACGCCAACATCGGCAACTCGGCGGTGACCTCCTCCATCGAAGAGGAAGTGGAGAAGCTGGTGTGGTCAACGCGCTGGGGCGCGGATACGGTGATGGACTTATCAACGGGGCGCTACATCCACGAAACCCGCGAGTGGATCCTGCGCAACAGCCCGGTTCCGATCGGCACCGTGCCGATCTATCAGGCGCTGGAGAAGGTTAACGGGATCGCCGAAGATCTGACGTGGGAAGCCTTCCGGGATACTTTACTGGAACAAGCCGAACAGGGCGTCGACTACTTCACCATTCACGCTGGCGTGCTGCTGCGCTACGTGCCGATGACGGCCAAACGCCTGACGGGCATTGTTTCCCGCGGCGGCTCCATTATGGCGAAGTGGTGCCTGTCGCATCATCAGGAAAACTTCCTTTATCAGCACTTCCGCGAGATCTGCGAAATCTGCGCCGCCTACGACGTTTCCCTCTCTCTTGGCGACGGACTGCGTCCGGGCTCGATTCAGGATGCCAATGACGAAGCGCAGTTTGCCGAACTGCACACGCTCGGCGAGCTGACCAAAATTGCCTGGGAGTACGACGTGCAGGTGATGATTGAAGGTCCGGGCCATGTGCCGATGCAGATGATTCGCCGCAACATGACCGAAGAACTGGAGCACTGCCACGAAGCACCGTTCTACACGCTTGGGCCGCTGACCACGGATATCGCACCGGGTTATGACCACTTCACTTCCGGCATTGGCGCGGCAATGATCGGCTGGTTTGGCTGCGCGATGCTCTGCTACGTTACGCCAAAAGAGCATCTCGGCCTGCCGAATAAAGAAGACGTTAAGCAAGGGCTTATCACCTATAAGATTGCCGCCCACGCCGCGGATCTGGCAAAAGGTCATCCCGGCGCGCAAATCCGTGATAACGCTATGTCAAAAGCACGCTTTGAATTCCGCTGGGAAGATCAGTTCAACCTGGCGCTCGACCCCTTCACCGCCCGCGCATATCACGATGAAACCCTGCCGCAGGAATCCGGAAAAGTAGCCCACTTCTGCTCAATGTGCGGCCCCAAATTCTGCTCGATGAAAATCTCTCAGGAAGTCCGCGACTACGCGGCGGCACAGACCATTGAAGTCGGCATGGCGGATATGTCAGAGAACTTCCGCGCCAAAGGCGGCGAAATCTATCTGCGCAGGGAGGAAGCCTGATGTATCAGCCCGATTTCCCGACGGTGCCACACCGTCTCGGCCTTTACCCGGTGGTCGATAGCGTGGAGTGGATCAAACGCCTGCTTGAAGCAGGCGTGCGCACTCTTCAGCTGCGCATTAAAGATAAGCACGATGAGGAAGTGGAGGCGGACGTTATCGCCGCCATCGCTTTGGGCCGTCGCTATCGCGCCCGGTTATTTATCAACGATTACTGGCGGCTGGCGATTAAGCATAAGGCCTACGGCGTGCATCTGGGCCAGGAGGATCTGGAAGTGACGGATCTGGACGCCATTCGCCAGGCGGGTTTACGGCTTGGCCTCTCCACGCACGACGATATGGAAATCGACGTGGCGCTGGCTGCAAGGCCGTCCTATATCGCTCTGGGTCACGTTTTTCCAACGCAGACCAAGCAGATGCCGTCAGCGCCGCAAGGGCTGATGCAGCTTACCGCGCATATTGAACGGCTGAAAGATTACCCGACGGTAGCCATTGGCGGCATCAGCCTTGCGCGCGCGCCGTCCGTTCTGGCAACGGGGGTTGGGAGCATTGCAGTGGTCAGCGCGATAACCGAAGCGCCGGACTGGCAAATCGCCACGGCTCAGCTGCTTGAGATGGCGGGAGCGGGCGATGAACGATCGTGACTTTATGCGCTACAGCCGCCAGATCCTGCTGGAAGATATTGCCATCGACGGCCAGCAGAAGCTGCTCGCCAGCCGGGTGCTGATCGTTGGGCTGGGCGGTTTAGGTTCGCCCGCTACGCTGTACCTCGCGGGCGCAGGAATCGGCACGCTGGTGCTGGCAGACGATGACCACGTGCATATCAGCAATTTGCAGCGCCAGATCCTGTTCAGCGTTGACGATATTGATCGGCCGAAAGCGGAGATAACGAAGCAGCGGCTGGCTCAGCTCAATCCGGATATTCAGCTGATCGCACTAAACCAGCGCCTCGAAGGCGAGGAGCTTCATAAGCAAGTCGTGCAGGCCGATGTGGTACTCGACTGTACCGACACGATGGCGAGTCGTCAGGCCATAAATGCCGCCTGCGTGAAACACGGCACGCCGCTGATAACCGCCAGCGCCGTCGGATTTGGCGGACAGCTGATGACCCTTGCACCACCGTTCACGCATGGCTGCTACCGCTGCCTCTGGCCCGAAGAGCAGGAGCCTGAGCGCAACTGCCGTACCGCAGGGATCGTGGGGCCGGTCGTCGGCGTAATGGGCACGCTGCAGGCACTGGAAGCCATCAAGCTGCTGAGCGGTATGAGCGTCGCACAGGATTCACTGCGCCTGTTCGACGCCCGTTCCGGTAACTGGCGCACATTAATCAGAACACGCGTGCCCGGTTGCTCCGTCTGCGGAGGAAGCCATGCAGATCCTCGTTAATGACGACCGCGTTGATTGCGAAGCGGGAGAACCTTTGGCTGCGCTGCTTTCCCGGCTCGGCTGGGCTCAGCCCGGCGTCGCGCTGGCGCTTAATCAGCAGATAGTGCCCCAGGCTCAATGGGCAGAAACCCTTTTACAGGATGGCGATAGTCTCCTGGTTTTTCAGGCGATTGCCGGAGGCTGACATGCTACGTATTGCCGACAAAACATTTGAATCACGCCTGTTCACGGGCACGGGGAAATTTTCCTCACCGGAACTGATGGTCGACGCCATCAAGGCTTCGGGTAGCCAGCTGGTCACGCTGGCGATGAAGCGCATCGATTTACGCCAGCGCAATGATGCCCTGCTTCAGCCCCTGCTTGCGGCAGGCGTCTCACTGCTGCCCAACACGTCTGGCGCAAAAACGGCGGAAGAAGCGGCGTTTGCCGCCAGGCTTGCGCGGGAAGCGCTCGGCACGCACTGGGTCAAACTGGAAATTCACCCTGACGCACGCTGGCTGCTGCCCGATCCGATTGAAACGCTCAAGGCCGCAGAGCTGCTGGTAAAAGAAGGGTTTGTGGTGCTGCCTTACTGCGGCGCAGATCCGGTTCTCTGCAAGAGGCTGGAAGAAGTGGGCTGTGCGGCGGTGATGCCGCTCGGTGCGCCTATCGGCTCTAATCAGGGCCTGGAAACTCGCGCCATGCTGGAGATCATCATCGCCCAGGCAACGGTACCCGTTGTCGTGGATGCCGGAATTGGCGTCCCGAGCCACGCCGCACAGGCCCTGGAAATGGGCGCCGATGCGGTGCTGGTCAATACCGCAATTGCGGTCGCAGATTCTCCCGTCAACATGGCCCGTGCCTTTTGCCTTGCCGTTGAGGCCGGGGTTCTGGCCCGCCGGGCAGGCCCTGGAGCGACAAGCAAACAGGCACAAGCCACCAGCCCGCTAACCGGTTTCCTGGAGGTGCTGTGATGGCTGTTTTCACGGAACGCTGGCAGCAACTGAACTGGGACGATATACGCCTGCGGATCCACAGCAAAACCGCAGCCGATGTGGAGCGGGCGCTGGCGGCGCCATCGCTTAGCCGCGATGATTTCATGGCATTAATTTCGCCCGCCGCAGATGCCTTTCTGGAGCCGCTGGCGCAGCGGGCACAGCAGCTGACCCGCCAGCGCTTCGGACATACGGTCAGCTTCTACGTCCCGCTGTACCTCTCTAACCTTTGTGCGAACGACTGCACCTATTGCGGTTTCTCCATGAGCAACCGCATTCGGCGGAAAACGCTGGATGCCCAGGAAATCCAGCGGGAGTGTGAAGCTATTCGGGCGCTCGGGTTTGAGCATCTGCTGCTGGTCACCGGTGAGCATCAGAGCAAAGTGGGCACGGACTACTTTCGTCGTCATCTGCCCGCTATTCGTCGCCAGTTTTCCTCATTGCAGATGGAAGTTCAGCCTCTCTCGCAGGCCGAATATGCAGAACTGAAATCGCTCGGCCTTGACGGCGTGATGGTTTACCAGGAGACGTACCATCAGGCGATGTACGCCCGGCACCATCTGAAAGGTAATAAGCAGGATTTCATCTGGCGACTGGAGACGCCGGACAGGCTGGGAAAAGCGGGTATCGATAAAATCGGCCTGGGTGCGCTCAGCGGGCTTTCCGACAGCTGGCGGGTGGACAGCTATATGGTTGCGGAACATTTACTGTGGCTGCAAAAGCATTACTGGCAAAGCCGGTTTTCCATTTCATTCCCACGCCTGCGCCCATGTGCAGGCGGCGTGGAGCCTGCTTCGATCATGGATGAGCGCCAGCTCGTGCAAACGATTTGTGCCTTCAGGTTACTGTCGCCAGAGAGTGAGCTGTCGCTGTCGACGCGGGAGTCTCCGCAGTTTCGTGATCGGGTGATTCCCATTGCGATTAACAACGTCAGCGCGTTCTCAAAAACGCAGCCCGGCGGCTATGCGGACGAGCGCCCGGAGCTGGAGCAGTTTGTGCCGCACGATGCTCGTCGTCCTCAGGAGGTTGCACAGGCTCTCATCGCCAGCGGATTGCAGCCGGTATGGAAAGACTGGGACAGCTGGCTGGGGCGCTCCTCGCAATAATCTGTAAGCGTTACATTCCGGAAAAGGAAGGGCTGAAAGGTGCTCGCAAAGCCGGGCACTGCTCATTGTTGGGGATCGTGATTTTCCCTACGCTACTCTGGTCAGCACGGAGCGCTGACCAGGGCGGCTGTTTCTTCCTCTCCCGCCCTGCCTTCTGCCCTTGCAGAAGTAATGATATTCGCAACAGGACTGCATTGTGGTGGCATGGGGCTTTGCGCTGGCAGCGATTCTGATTGCGCTGTTCAGGCTTTGTCTGCGCCACGCTTCCCTCTCTTTTAGCCCGGCAGCGTGGGCTTTTTTGACCTGCCCAGTCAAACTGTAACCGGTTTCATTTTTTTGGGGCTATCTTTGTGATGCCTTACACACAATCGCGGTAAAGCGGTTGTTGAATCCGACGTCACGCGATAAAGATTAGGCATCAAGGACCATGAGGGCGAGTTATGAAGAACATTGTTTTATGCTGTGCAGCAGGCATGTCCACCAGCATGCTGGTTCAACGTATGAAAGACGCCGCACAAAAGAAAGGCGTTGAAGTCTCTATCAAAGCTGTTCCTGTTGCAGAATTCAAAGACAACCTCGATGCCGCAGATATCGTTCTGCTGGGGCCACAGGTGAAATATGAGCTGGGTAAACTCCAGGCGCAGGCCGAACCGCTGGGCAAGAAAGTCGCGGTTATCGATATGATGGATTACGGCATGATGAAAGGTGATGTCGTTCTTGAGAAAGCCCTCAAGCTGATGGAGTGAGACGTGGAAGATTTAGAATCAATTATCATGGAGCTGCTGGTTAACGCTGGCGCCGCACGCAGTTCTGCTTTAACAGCCCTGCAGCTTGCGCGTAAAGGTGACTTTGCAGGCGCAGAACAGGCCATGGCAGAGTCGCGCGAATTTGTGAAACATGCGCACACTATTCAGACCCAGCTAATCGGTCTTGATGAAGGCACAGGCAAACTGCCGGTCAACCTGATCACCGTTCACTCCCAGGATCACCTGATGAACGCAATGGTCATTCAGGATCTGGCGGGCGATATGATTGAACTCTATCGTCGTCTGCCATTAGTGAACTAAAAATAACGCTATCTCAGTCATACTGAATGCCCGCTAAACGCGGGCATTTTTGTTTTTTTGACCAAACAGCAGATATAAAAAAACCCGCCGAAGCGGGTTTTTACTGTCGAGTGGCACTTTGCTTACCCGACCTACGGTCTGCTCAGGCCCGGCAAGGTAGCCGCCGGGCACTCAACGATTACTCGTTGTCGGAACCGCCCAGGCCTGCGTTCAGCAGCTCTGCCAGGCTTGCAGAAGCATCTTCTGCAGTTACCTGTGGAGCAGCTGGCGCTTCACCCGCCGCGCGGCGACGGATACGATCCTGGTGGTACGCATAACCGGTACCGGCCGGGATCAGACGACCTACGATGACGTTCTCTTTCAGACCGCGCAGTTCGTCGCGTTTGCCCGCAACGGCTGCTTCGGTCAGAACGCGAGTGGTCTCCTGGAACGATGCCGCAGAGATGAACGACTCGGTTGCCAGAGACGCTTTGGTGATACCCAGCAGATCGCGTGCGAAGGTTGCACTGATTTTGCCTTCCGCTTCCAGCTCGCGGTTTGCGATCTTGACGCGGGAGTATTCCACCTGCTCGCCTTCGAGGAAGTCGGAGCTGCCTGCATTCTCGATGGTTGCTTTACGCAGCATCTGACGCACGATAACTTCGATGTGCTTATCGTTAATCTTAACGCCCTGCAGACGGTAAACGTCCTGCACTTCGTTAGTGATGTAACGAGTCACCGCGTGGACACCACGCAGACGCAGAATGTCGTGTGGCGCTTCCGGGCCATCGGACACTACGTCACCGCGTTCTACGCGCTCACCTTCGAACACGTTGAGCTGACGCCATTTTGGAATCATCTCTTCGTACGGATCGCTACCGTCAACCGGCGTGATCACCAGACGGCGTTTACCTTTGGTCTCTTTACCGAAGGAAATGATACCGCTGATTTCCGCCAGGATTGCTGGCTCTTTCGGACGACGTGCTTCGAACAGATCCGCAACGCGTGGCAGACCACCGGTAATATCCTTGGTACCGCCGGATTCCTGAGGAATACGCGCCAGGGTGTCACCGGAGCTGATCTGTACGCCATCATCCAGCTGAACGATCGCTTTACCAGGCAGGAAGTACTGAGCTGGCATATCGGTGCCAGGGATCAGAACGTCGTCGCCTTTGGCATCAACGATTTTCAGTGCCGGACGCAGGTCTTTACCACCGGTAGTACGTTCTGCAGAATCCAGAACCACCAGGGAAGACAGACCGGTCAGTTCGTCGGTCTGACGAGTAATCGTCTGGCCGTCGATCATGTCGGTGAAGCGAATGAAACCAGACACTTCGGTGATAACCGGCATGGTGTGCGGATCCCAGTTTGCGACGGTTTCACCGCCAGCAACCTGCTCACCGTCGCCTTTCGCCATGACAGCACCGTAAGGCACTTTATAGCTTTCTTTGGTACGACCGAATTCGTCGATCAGCTTCAGCTCGGTGTTACGAGAGGTCACAACCAGCTTGCCAGCGGAGTTAACAACAGACTTCGCGTTGCTGAGCTTGATGCTACCTTTGTTTTTCACCTGGATGCTGGATTCAGCAGCCGCACGAGATGCCGCACCACCGATGTGGAACGTACGCATCGTCAGCTGTGTACCTGGTTCACCGATGGACTGTGCCGCGATAACGCCGATGGCTTCACCTTTGTTGATGATGTGGCCACGCGCCAGGTCACGACCGTAGCAGTGCGCACATACACCAAAGTCGGTGTCACAGGATACAACGGAGCGGACTTTCACGGAGTCAACGGAGTTGGCTTCGAGCAGGTCACACCAGTGTTCGTGCAGCAGGGTGTTACGTGGAACAAGAATGTCCGCCGTACCCGGCTTCAGAATGTCTTCCGCAGTCACACGACCCAGAACGCGATCGCGCAGTGGCTCTTTAACATCACCACCCTCGATAACCGGGGTCATGGTGATACCTTCGAGGGTGCCACAATCGTCTTCGGTAACCACCAGATCCTGTGCAACGTCAACCAGACGACGCGTCAGATAACCGGAGTTCGCCGTTTTCAGTGCGGTATCCGCCAGACCTTTACGAGCACCGTGAGTGGAGATGAAGTACTGGAGTACGTTCAGACCTTCACGGAAGTTCGCGGTGATTGGCGTTTCGATAATGGAGCCATCTGGCTTCGCCATCAGACCACGCATACCTGCCAGCTGACGAATCTGTGCCGCAGAACCACGCGCACCGGAGTCGGCCATCATGTAGATGCTGTTGAAGGAAACCTGCTGCTCTTCTTTACCTTCACGGTTAATGACGGTTTCAGTTTGCAGGTTATCCATCATCGCTTTGGAAACGCGATCGTTCGCCGCAGCCCAGATATCGATAACTTTGTTGTAGCGTTCGCCCGCGGTCACCAGACCAGACTGGAACTGCTCCTGGATCTCAGCAACTTCGGCTTCTGCTTCAGAGATGATCTCGTGTTTCTTCTCCGGGATAACCATGTCGTCGATACCTACGGACGCACCTGAGCGCGCAGCGTATGCAAAGCCGGTGTACATGGTCTGGTCAGCGAAGATAACGGTCGGCTTCAGGCCCAGAATGCGGTAACAGGTGTTCAGCATTTTGGAGATGGCTTTCTTGCCCAGCGCCTGGTTGACGATGGAGAAAGGCAGACCTTTCGGTACGATCATCCACAGGATTGCACGACCAACGGTCGTATCAATCAGGCTGGTTTTCGCAACGAATTCGCCGTTAGCATCTTTTTCGTATTCGGTGATACGCACTTTAACGCGCGCATGCAGAGAGGCCAGGCCAGCGCGGTAGATACGCTCAGCTTCTTTCGGGCCAGTCAGCACCATGCCTTCGCCTTTGGCGTTAACACAGTCACGGGTCATGTAGTACAGACCCAGTACAACGTCCTGAGAAGGAACGATGATTGGCTCGCCGTTCGCTGGGGACAGGATGTTGTTGGTAGACATCATCAGCGCACGCGCTTCGAGCTGGGCTTCCAGCGTCAGCGGTACGTGAACAGCCATCTGGTCACCATCGAAGTCGGCGTTATAGGCCGCACAAACCAGCGGGTGCAGCTGGATAGCTTTACCTTCGATCAGAACCGGTTCAAACGCCTGAATACCTAAACGGTGCAGGGTTGGTGCACGGTTCAGCAGTACCGGGTGTTCGCGGATAACTTCGTCCAGGATATCCCAAACGACAGCTTCTTCGCGCTCAACCATTTTCTTCGCGGCTTTGATGGTGGTGGCCAGGCCACGCAGTTCCAGCTTGCCGTAAATGAACGGTTTGAACAGCTCCAGTGCCATTTTCTTCGGCAGACCGCACTGATGCAGACGCAGGTATGGACCTACGGTGATAACAGAACGACCGGAGTAGTCAACACGCTTACCGAGCAGGTTCTGACGGAAACGACCCTGTTTACCTTTGATCATGTCGGCCAAAGATTTCAGAGGACGTTTGTTAGAACCGGTGATCGCACGACCGCGACGACCGTTATCCAGCAGGGCGTCAACCGCTTCCTGCAGCATACGTTTTTCGTTGCGTACGATGATATCCGGCGCAGCCAGATCCAGCAGGCGTTTCAGACGGTTGTTACGGTTGATAACGCGACGATACAGATCGTTCAGATCGGACGTTGCGAAACGACCACCATCCAGCGGTACCAGCGGACGCAGATCTGGCGGCAGAACCGGCAGAACGGTCAGGATCATCCACTCTGGCTTGTTACCAGACTGAACGAACGCTTCCAGCAGCTTGATACGCTTGGTCAGTTTTTTACGTTTGGTTTCGGAGTTGGTTTCGTTCAGCTCTTCACGCAGCTGCTCGCACTCTTGCTCCAGATCCATGCTCTTCAGCAGGGCCTGAATAGCTTCCGCACCCATCTTCGCATCGAATTCGTCACCAAACTCTTCCAGCGCATCCAGATACTGCTCTTCAGTCAGGATCTGATTACGTTCGAGGTTGGTCATACCGCCTTCGATAACCACATAGGATTCGAAGTACAGCACGCGTTCGATGTCACGCAGTGGCATATCGAGCAGAAGACCGATACGGGACGGCAGTGATTTCAGGAACCAGATGTGGGCAGTTGGAGACGCCAGCTCGATGTGGCCCATGCGCTCACGACGCACTTTGGTCTGGGTCACTTCAACGCCGCACTTCTCACAGATAACACCACGGTGTTTCAGGCGCTTGTACTTACCGCACAGGCACTCGTAATCTTTTACTGGTCCGAAGATACGGGCACAGAAAAGGCCGTCACGCTCAGGCTTGAACGTACGGTAGTTGATGGTTTCCGGCTTTTTAACTTCACCAAAAGACCATGAACGGATCATGTCTGGCGATGCCAGAGCAATTTTGATCGCATCAAACTCTTCGGTTTTAGTTTGCGCTTTCAGAAACTTTAATAAGTCTTTCACGGATTTGCTCCCGTCGGAGTTAGCACAATCTGGCGCCGGGGATTAGCCCGGCACCAGTGACCTGTTTGAGCGAGAGTTACTCGTCTTCCAGCTCGATGTTGATACCCAGGGAACGGATCTCTTTCAACAGTACGTTGAAGGATTCCGGCATGCCCGGTTCCATCTGATGGTTGCCGTCGACGATGTTTTTATACATCTTCGTACGACCGTTCACGTCATCAGACTTAACGGTGAGCATTTCCTGCAGGGTGTATGCTGCGCCGTATGCTTCAAGCGCCCACACTTCCATCTCACCGAAGCGCTGACCACCGAACTGTGCCTTACCACCCAGCGGCTGCTGAGTAACCAGGCTGTAAGAACCGGTGGAACGAGCGTGCATCTTGTCATCAACCAGGTGGTTCAGTTTCAGCATGTACATGTAACCGACGGTTACCTGACGCTCAAACTGCTCACCGGTACGACCATCGAACAGGGTGATCTGGCCAGAAGATGGCAGACCGCCGAGTTGCAGCAGCTCTTTAATTTCAGCTTCTTTCGCACCATCGAACACCGGCGTTGCGATCGGCATACCCTTACGCAGGTTCTCAGCCAGACGCAGAACTTCGTCATCGCTGAAGGTATTCAGGTCGACTTTCTGACGAACGTCGGTACCCAGATCGTAGGCACGCTGGATGAATTCGCGCAGTTTCGCGACTTCCTGCTGCTGTTTCAGCATGGCGTTGATCTTCTCGCCGATGCCTTTCGCAGCCATACCCAGGTGGGTTTCCAGGATCTGACCGATGTTCATACGAGACGGTACGCCCAGCGGGTTCAGTACGATATCTACCGGCGTACCGTTAGCATCGTGCGGCATATCTTCGATCGGGTTGATCTTAGAGATAACACCCTTGTTACCGTGACGACCTGCCATTTTATCACCAGGCTGGATCTGACGTTTAACGGCCAGATACACCTTAACAATCTTCAGCACGCCCGGTGCCAGATCGTCGCCCTGAGTGATTTTGCGGCGTTTCGCTTCGAGTTTTTTCTCGAACTCGTGTTTCAGTTCGTCGTACTGCTCAGCCAGCTGTTCCAGCTGATTCTGTTTCGCTTCGTCGGTCAGACCGAGTTCCAGCCAGCGATCGCGTGGCAGTTTGTCGAGCTTCTCAGCTTCAACGCCACCGGCAACCAGCACAGCATAGATACGGCTAAACAGGCCAGCTTCGAGGATCTGCAGTTCTTCAGACAGGTCTTTCTTCGCCTGCTTCAGCTGCATCTCTTCGATTTCCAGCGCACGTTTGTCTTTTTCCACGCCATCGCGGGTAAAGACCTGAACGTCGATAACGGTACCGGAAACACCGTTTGGTACGCGCAGAGAAGAGTCTTTAACGTCAGACGCTTTCTCACCGAAGATCGCACGCAGCAGTTTCTCTTCTGGCGTCAGCTGAGTTTCACCTTTCGGCGTTACCTTACCAACCAGAATGTCGCCGCCGGTCACTTCTGCACCGATGTAAACGATACCGGATTCATCCAGTTTGGAGAGCGCAGCTTCACCCACGTTCGGGATGTCAGCGGTGATCTCTTCTGGCCCCAGCTTGGTGTCACGGGACACACACGCCAGTTCCTGGATGTGAATAGTGGTGAAACGATCTTCCTGAACCACACGCTCGGAGACAAGGATGGAGTCTTCGAAGTTGTAGCCGTTCCACGGCATGAACGCTACGCGCATGTTCTGGCCGAGCGCCAGTTCACCGAGGTCGGTGGACGGACCGTCTGCCAGCACGTCGCCGCGCTCTACCGGCTCACCCAGGGACACACACGGCATCTGGTTGATGCAGGTGTTCTGGTTAGAGCGGGTGTATTTGGTCAGGTTATAGATGTCGATACCTGCTTCGCCCGGGTACATCTCGTCGTCGTTAACTTTGATAACGATACGGGATGCATCCACGTACTGAACGGTACCACCACGTTTGGCAACGGCGGTTACGCCGGAGTCAACCGCAACAGCACGTTCCATACCGGTACCTACCAGCGGCTTATCAGCACGCAGAGTTGGAACCGCCTGACGTTGCATGTTCGCACCCATCAATGCACGGTTGGCGTCATCGTGTTCCAGGAACGGGATCAGGGACGCACCGACGGAAACCACCTGCTGGGTGGAAACGTCCATGTAGTCAACCTGGTCACGGCTGAAGAGGCTCGATTCGCCTTTGCTACGACAGGTAACGAGGTCTTCTACGAAGTGGCCGTCATCGTCCAGGTTGGAGTTCGCCTGAGCAATAACATAGTTGCCTTCTTCGATAGCAGACAGGTAGTGAATTTCGTCGGTTACAACACCGTCAGTCACTTTACGATACGGGGTTTCGAGGAAACCGTATTCGTTAGTCTGTGCGTACACGGACAGGGAGTTGATCAGACCGATGTTTGGACCTTCAGGGGTTTCGATTGGACATACGCGACCGTAGTGAGTCGGGTGTACGTCTCGCACTTCGAAGCCCGCACGTTCACGGGTCAGACCGCCTGGGCCGAGGGCAGAAATACGACGCTTGTGCGTGATTTCGGACAGCGGGTTGTTCTGATCCATGAACTGAGACAGCTGGCTGGAACCAAAGAACTCTTTCACTGCCGCAGAAATCGGCTTGGCGTTAATCATATCCTGAGGCATCAGGGTATCGAGATCGCCCAGAGACAGGCGCTCTTTCACCGCACGCTCTACACGCACCAGGCCAACGCGGAACTGGTTTTCCGCCATTTCGCCTACGGAACGGATACGACGGTTGCCGAGGTGGTCGATATCATCGACTTCGCCAATACCGTTTCGGATACCGATGAGCTTCTTCATCACTTCAATGATGTCGTCTTTGCTCAGGATACCGGAACCTTCGATCTCGTCGCGCAGCAGAGAACGGTTGAACTTCATACGACCAACCGCGGACAGATCGTAGCGGTCTTCGGAGAAGAACAGATTCTCGAACAGGCTCTCAGCCGCTTCACGAGTTGGTGGCTCACCCGGGCGCATCATACGGTAGATTTCTACCAGCGCGCTCAGACGATCGTTGGTTGGGTCGACGCGTACAGTCTCAGAGATGTAGGCACCGTGATCCAGATCGTTGGTGAACAGCGTTTCGATACGCTTGTGGCCGGACTGGCTCAGCTTAGCCAGCAGATCCAGGCTCAGCTCCATGTTCGCCGGGCAGATCAGCTCGCCGGTAGAGGCATCAACGTAGTCCTTCGCAGACACTTTACCTGCGATGTATTCCACCGGGACTTCGATGTGTTTGATGTCATCTTTTTCCAGCTGGCGAATGTGGCGCGCAGTAATACGACGACCTTTCTCGACGTACACTTTGCCATCAGCTTCGATATCGAAGGAGGCCGTTTCGCCACGCAGACGCTCAGGGATCAGCTCCATCTGCAGCTTGTTATCACGGATTTCGAAAATCACTTTTTCGAAGAACAGATCCAGGATCTGCTCCGTGGTGTAGTTCAGCGCACGCAGAATGATGGTTGCAGGCAGCTTACGGCGACGGTCGATACGGACAAACAGGTTGTCTTTCGGATCGAACTCGAAGTCAAGCCAGGAACCACGGTAAGGGATGATGCGTGCGTTATACAGCACTTTACCCGAAGAGTGGGTTTTACCCTTATCGCTGTCGAAGAAGACGCCTGGGCTACGGTGCAGCTGAGAAACGATAACACGCTCAGTACCGTTGATCACAAAGGTACCGTTATCGGTCATGAGCGGAATTTCGCCCATGTACACTTCTTGTTCTTTGATGTCTTTGACCGTGCCTTCTGGCGCTTCACGCTCATAAATCACCAGGCGCAGCTTAACGCGCAGGGGAGCGGAATAGGTCACGCCGCGAATCTGACACTCTTTCACGTCAAATACTGGCTCGCCCAGACGGTAGCTCACATATTGCAGCTCAGAGTTACCGCTGTAGCTTGCAATAGGGAACACGGAGCGGAATGCCGCTTCGAGACCGTACTGGCCTTCAGGATCTTGCTCGATGAACTTCTGGAACGAGTCAAGCTGGATAGAAAGGAGATAAGGTATGTCCAGAACTTGTGGACGTTTACCAAAATCCTTACGAATACGTTTTTTCTCGGTATAGGAGTAAACCATAGGGTTCCTCAGCTCGCTGACAAGTCGACCGACTCTGCCCATTAGAGGGGCAGTTTATGCAACACTATTTTGTTGACCGGAAAAGGGAACTTTTTCCGCAATACCTGTTGCTATCACGCTTAAACCATTTCGTTGCGATTTACACAGAGCGAGCACCCTGTCGCAGTATATTAAGTCGTCGATAGAAACAAGCATTGTCAGGACAGCCAGCAGTCAAACAGTGTGAAATGCTACTGGCGCCTTACAGCGCAAAAAGGCTGGTGACTAAAAAGTCACCAGCCATCAGCCTGATTACTCAAGCTGCAACCGGAAGGGTTGGCTTATTTAACTTCAACTTCTGCGCCAGCTTCTTCCAGAGATTTTTTCAGAGCTTCAGCGTCATCTTTGCTCACGCCTTCTTTCAGAGAGGCTGGAGCAGATTCTACCAGGTCTTTAGCTTCTTTCAGACCCAGGCCAGTTGCGCCACGTACAGCTTTGATTACTGCAACTTTGTTAGCGCCAGCAGCTTTCAGAATTACGTCGAATTCAGTTTTTTCTTCAGCAGCTTCAGCCGGGCCAGCAGCTACAGCTACAGCAGCAGCAGCAGAAACACCGAATTTTTCTTCCATTGCAGAAATCAGTTCTACAACGTCCATTACGGACATAGCGGATACTGCTTCAATGATTTGATCTTTAGTGATAGACATTTAAATTGTTCCTGAAAATCAGAATAAGTTTATACGTAAGCCAATGCTTTATAAAGATAACTGCGATTAAGCAGCTTCTTTCGCATCGCGTACAGCAGCCAGAGTGCGAACCAGTTTGCCAGCCGAAGCTTCTTTCATGGTTGCCATCAGGCGTGCAATTGCTTCTTCGTAGGTTGGCAGTGTTGCCAGGCGATCGATTTGCGATGCCGGGATCAACTCACCTTCAAAGGCTGCGGCTTTGACCTCAAATTTTGCATTCGCTTTCGCGAACTCTTTGAACAGACGAGCAGCTGCGCCCGGGTGTTCCATAGAGTATGCAATCAGGGTCGGACCAACAAACGTGTCTTTCAGGCACTCGAAAGGAGTACCTTCAACGACGCGGCGCAGCAGGGTGTTACGAACAACACGCATGTATACGCCAGCTTCACGGCCTGCTTTACGCAGTTCGGTCATTTTATCTACAGTTACGCCACGGGAATCCGCAACTACTGCAGACAGCGCGCCTTTGGCTACTTCGCTGACTTCAGCAACAATCGCTTGTTTGTCTTGAAGATTTAAAGCCATTAGCTTTGCTCCTGGATGTTTGCCAGAGATAACCTCTGGAACTCACTTCACTCTTTTCAACAAAAGAGCGTCTTAAATACGGTGAGCAGAAACAAGCCAAAGAGTATAAAAAATAATCTTAGCGTTCTGTCACCGTCTACGCAGGGAATTAAGCTTCTGACGAAACACCTGCGGTCTTCGACGGAGGCCTGGAAAAGGCCAGGCTCCAACGAACAAATCTGTCTCTGTTAGCCTACGCTAACAGAATCGTGGGGGTAAGATTGTAGACAAATCCACCGCCCACGTAAAGGCCAATCTTAGTTCGCCGCAGCGGCCAGACCAGCCTGATCAACAGCAACACCTGCACCCATGGTGGTGGAGATGCTGACTTTCTTGATGTACACGCCTTTCGCCTGAGTAGGTTTTGCTTTTTTCAGCGCAACCAGCAGAGCTTCCAGGTTTTCTTTCAGTTTGTCAGCGTCAAAGTCCACTTTACCGATGGTGGTGTGGATGATGCCGTTTTTGTCGTTACGATAACGAACCTGACCTGCTTTAGCGTTCTTAACCGCTTCAGCAACGTTAGGCGTTACGGTACCCACTTTCGGGTTTGGCATCAGGCCACGTGGACCCAGAACCTGGCCCAGCTGGCCAACAACGCGCATTGCATCCGGGGAAGCAATAACAACGTCAAAGTTCATTTCGCCTTTCTTGATCTGGTCAGCCAGATCTTCCATACCTACCAGCTCCGCGCCAGCAGCTTTAGCTGCTTCAGCGTTCGGGCCCTGAGCAAATACGGCTACGCGAACAGAACGGCCAGTACCGTGCGGCAGTACAGTTGCACCACGTACGTTCTGGTCAGATTTACGAGCGTCGATGCCGAGGTTAACGGCAACGTCAACGCTTTCAACAAACTTAGCGGTAGCCAGCTCTTTCAGCAGGGCGATAGCTTCGTTGATGTCGTACTGTTTGGTCGCATCAACTTTGTCACGGATCACGGACATGCGCTTGGTCAGTTTAGCCATTTCTTAGTCCTCCACTACCAGGCCCATGGAACGTGCAGTACCTTCAATGGAGCGAGTCATCGCTTCAATGTCGGCACCAGTCATGTCGGCAGCTTTAGTCTGCGCGATTTCCTGCAGCTGAGCGCGAGAAATTTTACCTACTTTCTCTTTGTTCGGCTTACCGGAACCAGACTTGATACCCGCTGCTTTCTTCAGCAGAACTGCTGCTGGAGGGGTCTTGGTAACGAAAGTGAAAGAACGGTCAGCGTAAACAGTGATTACAACTGGGATTGGCAGACCTTTTTCCAGGGATTCGGTTTTGGCGTTAAACGCTTTACAGAATTCCATGATGTTCACACCCTGCTGACCCAGAGCTGGACCAACTGGTGGACTTGGGTTCGCCATACCTGCTGCAACCTGCAGCTTGACGTAGGCTTGTACTTTCTTAGCCATTCTAAAATCCTCTGATTGGGTAATAACGCCTCAGGAAGGCTCCCCGTGAATAAAATTCGTTTTACGGGCCGCAGCCCATAAAAACAAAAGGCGCGAAATTGTATGCCAATTTCGCGCCTGGTGCAACGATTGATCGCTGCTTATTTAAGCTTTTTCAACCTGGCTGAAATCCAGCTCTACCGGCGTTGCACGACCGAAGATAGAGACAGAGACTTTCAGGCGTGACTTCTCATAGTCAACCTCTTCAACCACGCCGTTGAAGTCAGCGAATGGACCATCGCTAACGCGGACCATTTCACCTGGCTCGAACAGCGTTTTCGGACGCGGCTTATCACCAACCTGCTGCAGGCGGTTCATAATCGCGTCAACTTCTTTGTCGCTGATCGGTGCCGGACGATCGGAGGTACCACCGATGAAGCCCATTACGCGCGGTACGCTACGCACTAAGTGCCAGCTGGCGTCATTCATTACCATCTGAACCAGTACATAGCCTGGGAAGAATTTACGCTCGCTCTTGCGGCGCTGGCCACCACGGATTTCGACCACTTCTTCGGTCGGCACCATGACTTCACCAAACAACTCTTCCATATTGTGTAATTTGATATGCTCGCGCAGCGACGTTGCTACACGGCCTTCAAAACCGGAAAACGCCTGAACGACGTACCAGCGCTTTTTAGGAGCTTCAGACATCTCAGAACCTCAGGCCAGTGATAAAAGATACCAGGCGAACCAGAATACCATCCAGTCCCCACAGGATCAGTGACATGACAGCAGTAACGGCGGCCACAATCAGCGTAGTGTGCAGCGTTTCCTGACGCGTCGGCCAGATGACCTTACGAACTTCAGTACGTGCTTCACGGGCAAACGCAACGGTGGCCTTGCCTTTTGTCGTCAACAGCGCGACACCGCCCGCTGCAGCAATCAGAATCACCACGGCCAGCGCACGTAGCGGCAACATCATGTCGCGATAGAGGTAGTTACCCACAATGGCTACGATCAGCAGTACTGCAACGATCACCCACTTCATCGCTTCCAGGCCGCGCCCGCTCCCTTGAGCTTCGGTATTCGCACTCATAAACCAACCTGTCACAAGAATTCGACAAACATCTTTGCCCCGCGTGAGTGCGAGGCAACCAAAACCGAAATGCTCTGATGCGTTTCGGACTAAACGCCCTCTTCAGAGCCTGTCTCAGCAATGATTATGACAAAAAAAATCACTGATGAGCCAGGTTCTGCTTCGAAAGCGTGCAAAAAGGGCATCAAATGATGCCCTTTTATTGCGCATTGCGTCAAATGTTATCAGCGATTAGCCGAGAACTTTAGCAACCACGCCAGCACCAACGGTACGGCCGCCTTCACGGATTGCGAAACGCAGACCGTCATCCATCGCGATTGGGTGGATCAGGGTAACTACCATTTTGATGTTGTCGCCTGGCATTACCATCTCTACGCCTTCTGGCAGTTCGATGGTACCGGTCACGTCAGTTGTACGGAAGTAGAACTGTGGACGGTAGCCTTTGAAGAACGGAGTATGACGGCCGCCTTCGTCTTTGGACAGAATGTACACTTCAGATTCGAACTTGGTGTGTGGCTTGATGGAGCCTGGCTTCGCCAGTACCTGACCACGTTCGATTTCTTCACGTTTGATACCACGCAGCAGAACACCTACGTTCTCACCAGCACGGCCTTCGTCCAGCAGTTTGCGGAACATTTCAACGCCAGTACAGGTGGTTTTCGCGGTTTCTTTGATACCAACGATTTCAACTTCTTCACCCACTTTAACGATACCGCGCTCTACACGACCGGTAACAACGGTACCACGACCGGAGATGGAGAATACGTCTTCGATAGGCAGCAGGAACGGCTTGTCAATCGCACGCTCTGGTTCTGGGATGTAAGAATCCAGGAAGCCAGCCAGTTCGATGATTTTCGCTTCCCACTCTGCTTCGCCTTCCAGCGCTTTCAGCGCGGAACCACGAACGATTGGAGTGTCGTCGCCTGGGAAATCGTACTGAGACAGCAGCTCACGTACTTCCATTTCTACCAGTTCCAGCAGCTCTTCATCATCAACCATGTCGCACTTGTTCAGGAACACGATGATGTAAGGAACGCCAACCTGACGACCCAGCAGGATGTGCTCACGGGTCTGAGGCATAGGGCCGTCAGTCGCAGCAACAACCAGGATTGCGCCATCCATCTGAGCAGCACCGGTGATCATGTTTTTAACATAGTCGGCGTGGCCCGGGCAGTCTACGTGTGCGTAGTGGCGAGTCGGGGTGTCATATTCAACGTGGGAAGTGTTGATGGTGATACCACGAGCTTTTTCTTCTGGTGCGTTATCGATCTGATCGAATGCGCGAGCAGCACCGCCGTAGGTTTTAGCCAGTACGGTAGTGATTGCAGCAGTCAGGGTGGTTTTACCGTGGTCAACGTGGCCGATAGTACCTACGTTGACGTGCGGTTTTGTACGTTCAAATTTTTCTTTAGACACGGCTATATTCCTTACTATAGTGCTCTCCCCTCAAGGAGAGAGCACGGGACATTAGTTGTTAACTTGCGACTTATTTGCCGCGAGCTTCGATAACGGCCTGAGCAACGTTGTTCGGCGCATCGTCATACTTCAGGAATTCCATCGTATAGGATGCACGACCTTTGGTCAGAGAACGCAGCTGAGTTGCATATCCGAACATTTCAGACAGTGGAACTTCAGCGTGGATCTTAACGCCAGTCACTTCAGATTCCTGACCACGCAGCATACCGCGACGACGGCTCAAGTCACCGATAACGTCACCGGTGTTCTCTTCCGGAGTCTCAACTTCAACCTTCATGATAGGCTCAAGCAGAACTGGTTTTGCTTTCTTAAAGCCATCTTTGAAGGCGATAGAAGCTGCCAGTTTAAACGCCAGCTCGGAGGAGTCAACGTCATGGTAAGAACCGAAGTGCAGACGCACGCCGAGATCAACTACCGGGTAACCAGCCAGAGGACCTGCCTTCAGCTGCTCCTGGATGCCTTTATCAACGGCAGGGATGTATTCGCCAGGAATTACACCACCTTTGATGTCGTTGATGAACTCGTAACCTTTCGGATTTGAGCCCGGCTCCAGTGGGTACATGTCGATAACAACATGACCGTACTGACCACGACCACCAGACTGCTTGGCGTGTTTACCTTCGATATCGGTAACTTTCGAGCGAATCGCTTCGCGGTAAGCAACCTGAGGTTTACCGACGTTCGCTTCAACGTTGAATTCACGCTTCATGCGGTCAACGATGATGTCGAGGTGCAGCTCACCCATACCAGCGATGATGGTCTGGTTAGATTCTTCGTCAGTCCATACGCGGAATGACGGGTCTTCTTTCGCCAGACGGCCCAGAGCCAGACCCATTTTTTCCTGGTCAGCTTTGGTTTTTGGTTCAACAGCGATGGAGATTACCGGCTCTGGGAATTCCATACGCTCCAGAATGATCGCGTGATCCGGGTCACACAGGGTGTCACCGGTGGTTACGTCTTTCAGGCCGATCGCTGCTGCGATGTCACCTGCGCGAACTTCTTTGATCTCTTCACGTTTGTTAGCGTGCATCTGTACGATACGGCCGAAACGCTCACGTGCTGATTTCACGGAGTTCAGAACGGTATCACCAGAGTTAACCACACCGGAGTACACACGGAAGAAGGTCAGGTTACCAACAAACGGGTCGGTTGCGATTTTGAACGCCAGCGCAGAGAACGGCTCGTCATCACTTGCGTGACGCTCAGCCGGGGTATCTTTACCGTCGTCCAGCATACCGTTGATCGCTGGAACGTCAGTTGGTGCTGGCAGGTAATCGATTACCGCATCCAGCATCGCCTGAACACCTTTGTTCTTAAACGCAGAACCACAGGTTACCAGGATGATTTCGTTGTTCAGCACGCGCTGACGCAGAGCTTTCTTGATTTCTTCCTCGGTCAGCTCTTCGCCGCCCAGGTATTTTTCCATCAGCTCTTCAGACGCTTCCGCAGCGGATTCGATCAGGTTCTGGTGCCATTCGTCAGCCAGGTCCTGCATCTCAGCCGGGATATCTTCGTATTCGAAGGTTACGCCCTGATCGGCATCGTTCCAGTTGATGGCTTTCATTTTCACCAGGTCGATAACGCCGGTGAAGCCTTCTTCAGCACCAATTGCCAGCTGCAGCGGAACAGGGTTCGCGCCCAGACGGGATTTGATCTGACCAACAACTTTCAGGAAGTTAGCACCCATACGGTCCATTTTGTTAACGAACGCGATGCGTGGAACTTTATATTTGTTCGCCTGACGCCATACGGTTTCAGACTGTGGCTGAACACCACCAACTGCGCAGTAAACCATTACCGCACCGTCAAGAACACGCATGGAACGTTCTACTTCGATGGTGAAGTCAACGTGGCCCGGGGTGTCGATGATGTTTACGCGATGCGGTTCATACTGCTTCGCCATACCAGACCAGAATGCAGTGGTCGCTGCGGAGGTGATGGTAATACCACGCTCCTGCTCCTGCTCCATCCAGTCCATGGTTGCGGCGCCGTCGTGAACTTCACCGATTTTATGGTTTACACCGGTGTAGAACAGAATACGTTCGGTAGTAGTCGTTTTACCGGCGTCGATGTGCGCACTGATACCGATGTTACGATAGCGTGCGATGGGTGTTGTACGAGCCATTTGATTCCTCGTTTGTTTCTTTAGACGTTCAGTTTAAGTGACCCAGAGCGGACGGCTTACCTGAAGCGTCCGCCTGGGGACTAACACTCCGAAGGGATTACCAACGGTAGTGAGCGAACGCCTTGTTGGCTTCTGCCATACGGTGAACGTCTTCACGTTTCTTAACTGCAGTACCTTTGTTGTCTGCAGCATCAGTAAGTTCGTTCGCCAGACGCAGAGCCATGGATTTATCACCGCGTTTACGAGCAGCTTCAACGATCCAACGCATTGCCAGAGCATTACGACGAACCGGACGAACTTCAACTGGAACCTGATAAGTAGAACCACCTACGCGGCGGGACTTAACTTCGACGGTCGGACGGACGTTGTCCAGAGCGACTTCGAATGCTTCCAGTTCATTTTTACCAGAACGCTGAGCCAGGGTCTCCAGCGCGCTGTATACGATTGCTTCTGCAGTAGATTTTTTACCATCTACCATCAGGATGTTGACAAATTTAGCCAGCAGTTCTGATCCGAACTTAGGATCCGGAAGGATTTTACGCTGACCAATGACGCGACGACGTGGCATGGGAATACTCCGTTGTTAATTCAGGATTGTCCAAAACTCAAAGAGTTTAGTTTGACATTAATATAAAACGTTTGGCCTTACTTAACGGAAACCATTAAGCCTTAGGACGCTTCACGCCATACTTGGAGCGAGCTTGCTTACGGTCTTTAACGCCGGAGCAGTCAAGCGCACCACGAACAGTGTGGTAACGAACACCCGGGAGGTCTTTTACACGACCGCCACGGATCAGGATCACGGAGTGCTCCTGCAGGTTGTGACCTTCACCACCGATGTAGGAAGTCACTTCAAAACCGTTAGTCAGACGAACACGGCACACTTTACGCAGTGCGGAGTTCGGTTTTTTCGGAGTGGTGGTATATACACGGGTACATACACCACGTTTCTGCGGGCATGCTTCCAGCGCTGGCACGTTGCTTTTTGCAACTTTGCGAGAGCGTGGTTTGCGAACCAGCTGGTTAACTGTTGCCATTAAATAGCTCCTGGTTTTAGCTTTTGCTTCGTAAACACGTAATAAATCGCCTCATATAATATGAGGACGCGAAATTTTAGGGCCACGCCGAAAGGGTGTCAAGAAATATACAACGATCTGCTACCAGGTGAGTTGCCCGGCATGCTGGATCGTGAGCCTGACGAAGTCAGTATAGCTAACCCTGACGACGTCGCTCGAAATTTGACCACTCAGGCCGCGGGCCTCAATGTCTTCGTTCAGCGCATGCACCGTTATGGGGGCAGCGCGGAGAATATCAAGGAAGCGGCTGCCTTCCAGTGCTGCAACCACGCCATCGGAGAGCAGAAGAAGATCGTCGCCTGCCTTCACTAAGCGAAGCTGAGCGCTGATGTCATATTGCCAAGGAGAGTGACTCAGAGTATGCAGCATGATGGCCTCAGAAGCGCAAGACGACGTCATAGTTATCAAGCTGCTGGCGGAGCACATCTGGCTCCACAATGGCTGACTCAATAATAAAGGAAGAGGACTCGCTCAACCCGCGTTCGCGTAACGACGCTGCGCAGGTCCAGCAGTTTTCAATGTCATAGAGCGACATCAGTTTGAACGCAGGAATGTAGTCGCGCATCAGAATTGCCTCAGGCTTTTGCGCGCTGAGGATCTGGAACACGCCGTCGCCCACGAAGAAGACGCCAATCTCCTCCGTCAACGCTGACGTCGCCAGAAGCGCATCAAGCCCTTCCCTGCCCGAGCTGCTGCCGTGTGGAGGTGTCATAAAAACGAAAGCCACGCGTTTCATCAGAATTGCACCATCCGATCGCAGGTCAGCGACGCTTCCGCCAGCGCACCGAGCCCGCTCAGGGTAAAGCCCGGTTGCAGGTTAAAAGCCGAAAGACCCAGTTGCTTCGCTTCGGTTTCATCCGTCACGCCTCGACGCAAGGCCGCTGCCACACAGATATGCAACGCAACGCCGTGCTCATCATCTAATGACTGCCAGGCCCGCACCAGATCGAACTCATCATTCGCAGGCGCGGTCAGCTGATTGGCGTTGTAGACGCCCTCACGGTAGAAAAACACGCTGACGAGCTCATGCCCTTCCGCCAACAGAGCATTGGCGAACTGCCACGCGCTGCTGGACTGTTGGGTGCCATAGGCCGGCCCCGTCACCATCAGGGCAAAACGCATTACTTATCTTGCCCCTGGAAGTCGCCGCTTTTGAATTGGCGAATATAGAGGTAGACGGTATGTTTGGAGATGTTCAGACGATCGGCAACCTGGTTGATGGCATCCTTGATATCAAAGATCCCTTTCTCATAGAGGTTAAGCACGATCTGGCGGTTTTTTGCGTTATTCGAGACGTTACGATCGGCGTTGACCTCTTCAATCGTGAATTCCAGCGTCTGAGTGACCAGATCTTCAACGGAAGAGGCGAAGTTCACCTGAGAATCCGCTTCCGGCGTTTCCGGCGGAATAAAGGTGCCCATGATTTGTGAGAACGGCACATCAAGGTTCATGTTGATGCACAGCAGCCCGATCACCCGCTGTTCGCGGTTACGGATCGCGATTGTCAGCGATTTCATTAGCACGCCGCTTTTCGCACGGGTGAAATAGCATTTGGATACGCTACTGTCTGCTCCGGTCATGTCGTGGAGCATACGCAGCGCTAAGTCTGTAATCGGAGAGCCGATTTTACGGCCGGTGTGTTCACCGTTGGCAATACGGATGGCGGAACATTTGAGATCCTGCAATGAGTGCAGCACGATTTCGCAATGGGAGCCAATGAGCATCGCTAACCCGTCCACAACCGCCTCGTAGGATTTCAGAATATCGAAATCGCTCTGGTCAAAAGGACGTTGATCCAGCAGATCAAGTTCGCTGGTTTCGTTGGTTAAAAGCGACCTGGACATGAAAAAAAGCACTCCTTTTCAGGAGCCTGTCGTTAGGTTGTCAGGGCAGGCTCATATCATCATCAAAATTGAGGCATCTAAGGTAATACGCACATCAGGCGCTTTCCAGTCTTTATTATATTGCGCCCAATAAAAAACCGCCGCCCTTTCGGACGGCGGTTTTCAGAGGTTTATTTTTTGCTGGTCGCTGCTGCAGCTTTGTCGTCTGCGGCAGCAGCAGGTGCTGCGTCTGCTTTCGCGGCTGGTTTGATGTCCAGCAGCTCAACGTCGAACACCAGCGTGGAGTTAGCCGGGATACCCGGAACGCCGGTTTTGCCGTAGGCCAGATCCGGTGGAATGACCAGCTTGATCTTCCCGCCTTTCTTGATGTTTTTCAGGCCTTCAGTCCAGCCTGGGATCACACCGTCCAGGCGGAATGACAGCGGCTCGCCACGCGTGTAGGAGTTATCGAACTCTTTACCGTCGATCAGCGTACCTTTGTAGTTAACCACTACGGTGTCGCTGTCTTTTGGCGCATCGCCGGTCCCTTCTTTCTCAACTTTGTACATCAGGCCAGTAGAAGAGGTTTTAACCCCTTTCTCTTTGGCGAAGGTATCGCGGTAGGCTTTACCTTTGGTTTCGTTGTCAGCCGCGTCTTTTTCCATTTTCTGCTGTGCAGCCGTTTTCACGCGGGTTTCAAAAGTCTGCAGAGTCTGCTCGATTTCCTGATCGGAGAGTTTGCTCTTATCGGCAAACGCATCCTGAACGCCTGCGATCAGCTGAGCTTTATCCAGTTTGATGCCCAGTTTTTCCTGTTCTTTCAGGGAGTTTTCCATGTAACGACCCAGCGATGCACCCAGTGCATAAGCGGACTGCTGGTCGTCGGTTTTGAATGCAGCATTCAGGCCTGCTGGCGCAGCTTTGGCCGCGTCGGTCGCCGGGGCTGTTTTTGCCGCAGCATCAGCAGCAAAAGTCATTGGGGCATTCAGTGCAACGGCCATCGTGGTTGCCAGAAGCGTTACTTTAAACAGTGATTTCATCCATTTCTCCAGGGCCGGGGCATCTCACCCCAGGGTTTAGTCAACAAGTAGCGTACTATAAAGCGTTGTAGAAGAAATCTACATACGAACGCTCTGTAATCGCAGATCTTTTAAGACTATTTTTGTGTAAATTAGTTTCGTTCAATTCGTGATAAGGCTGCACGCCACCTGAAAGTCCAGTAGAATCCGCCGCGCAATAACAGAAGAGGTGAATCATGAGTGAATTAACACTGGAAGCGCGTCTCGCAGAACTGGAAAGCCGCCTGGCGTTTCAGGAGATCACCATTGAGGACCTCAATCGGACGGTCACCGCCCATGAGATGGAAATGGCAAAAATGCGCGACAACATGCGCCTGATGGTCGAAAAGCTGAAAGCCAGCCAGCCATCGCACATGGCGTCTCAGGCAGAAGAAACGCCGCCACCGCATTATTGAGGCGTAAAAAAAGCGGGTTCTCCCGCTTTTTTATCATTAATCTGAACGCCCGAAAGCGGTACAGATTAGTGGCAACCGCAGCCGCCGTTACCGCCACAACCACCTTTACCGTGTTCGTGATCGCCGTGATCGTGGCCGTGACCACCGCAGCAACCGTCATGGTCGTGATCGTGGTGATGGTCGTGAGCACCGTGAACGTGACCATGAGCCAGTTCTTCTTCGGTTGCTTCACGCATCGCAACAACTTCTACGTGGAATTTCAGGTTCTGGCCAGCCAGCATGTGGTTGCCGTCAACAACAACGTGATCGTCTTCCACTTCGGTGATTTCAACCGGTACAGGACCCTGGTCAGTTTCTGCCAGGAAGCGCATGCCAACCTGCAGTTCGTCAACGCCCATGAAGACGTCTTTTGGTACGCGCTGTACCAGATTTTCGTCGTACTGACCGTAGGCATCGTTCGCGCCCACTTCTACGTCGAATTTATCACCAACTTCGTGACCTTCCAGCGCTTTTTCCAGGCCGGAGATCAGGGAACCGTGACCATGCAGGTAGTCGAGCGGCGCGCTTACCGGAGACTCATCAACCAACACACCGTCTTCTGTACGTACCTGATAGGCCAGGCTGACCACCAGGTCTTTTGCTACTTTCATGATATCTCCTGAGCATGGGAAGAATAGTGGCGCAGATTGTAGCGGAATTCTGCACCCGTGTACCCCTAAGCTTAAAAAAAGACAGCACGGATCGCTACTCGGGATGAAAAATGCCTATCACTTGCTCGTCTTTACGTACGTGCTCACGGGCCTGCTTGTCGGCCTCGCGCATCTGGTGACCGCACTTAACGCATTCAACAATATCGACATTATTCTCGCGCCACATCGCCAGCGTGTCCTGCGCCTGACACGACGGGCATTTCGCCCCGGCAATAAATCGTTTTCGGATAGCCATTGCTCACCTTCTTATTCAAATTCGTCCCAGCCGTCCAGCTGGTGTCGTTCCTGCTGCATTTCGCGTTGAAAAATCTCTTCCAGCTCGCGCCGGGCTTCCCGCACACGGGAGATTTGTTGGGTATCCGAGTGCACCGGCATCAGCTCCCGTAGCATTCGCATATCCAGACGGCGGAAATGCAGCTGAGCGCGCTGCGCCTGATGCGGATGCATGCCCAGCGTAATGAGCGCCTTGCGCCCCAGCTCCAGCGCACTGGAAAATGTCTCACGTGAAAATTGCTTCACGCCGACCTGCAGAAGCTCGTGAGCTTCCACACGCCCACGAGCGCGGGCCAGAATGTGCAGATGCGGGAAGTGCTGCTGGCAAATCTCCACCAGCTTCATAGTGTCTTCTGGCGCATTGCAGGTGATCACTATGGATTGCGCCTCTTCCGCTCCTGCCGAACGCAGCAGTTCAATCTGAGTCGCGTCCCCGTAGTAAACTTTATAGCCATACTTGCGCATCAGGTTAACCGCGCTGATATCCCGCTCCAGTACGGTAATGCGCATCTTATTCGCCATCAGCAGACGACCAATCACCTGACCGAAACGCCCGAAGCCGACCACGATCACCTGCGGCTTGTCGTCCTCCACCCACGGGGCCTCATCTTCTTCTTCCGGGCCATTAAGGCGGCGTGACAAGACTTTATCGACGATTTTCATCAGCAGCGGCGTGGTCATCATCGACAGCGTGACCGTCACCAGCAGCAGCGCCATTTGATCGTGATGAAACAGCCGCTGGGACGAAGCCGTGGAAAACAACACAAAGGCAAATTCCCCGCCCTGGCTCAGGACGCCGGCAAACTGCGTGCGTTCAGAACTGCGCAGGCCATACAGTCGCGCAAGCAGATACAGCACCAGATATTTCACCGCTACCAGCACCACCACGCCCGCCAGTACCAGCAGCAGATGGGTGTAGAGGATCCCAAGATTCAGCGCCATCCCTACGGAAATGAAGAACAGCCCCAGCAAAAGCCCTTTGAAAGGCTCAATGGCGATCTCCAGCTCGTGACGATATTCGCTTTCCGCCAGCAGAACGCCCGCGATAAAAGTACCGAGCGCCATCGACAGGCCAAGCGCATCCATAAACAAAGCGGAGCCCAGCACCAGCAGCAGCGTCGCCGCTGTGAACACTTCACGTACGCCCGAACCGGCAATAAAGCGGAACACCGGGCGCAGCAAATAACGGCCGCCGATGAGCATTCCGGCAAATGCCAATACCTTAAGGCCGATTTTAACCCAGTCAGGGTGATCGTCGCCGGTCCCTGCCAGCAGCGGCACCAGCGCCAACGCGGGGATCACCGCTAAATCCTGGAACAGCAGCACCGAAAAGCCGAGCTGACCGCCCTCGTTGCGGTTCATGCCCTTCTCGCGCATCAGCTGAAGCGCCATCGCCGTCGATGACATAGCAAGACCAATCCCGCCGATCACCGCGGCCTGCCAGGAGAATTGCGTCAGCATCAGCAAGCCCGCCAGCACCGCCGCGCTTAGCAAAACCTGCGCCGCACCGATGCCGAAAATGGAGCGCCGCAGCTGCCAGAGCTTCGACGGATTCAGCTCCAGCCCGATAATAAACATCAGGAACACCACGCCGAGCTCGGAAAAATGCAGAATTTCGTCCACGTCGCTGATGAAACCCAGGCCCCACGGACCAATAGCAATACCCGCCAGCAGATAGCCCAGCACCGGACCAATGCCCAGGCGGGAAGCCAGCGGTACGGCGACCACAGCGGCAAACAGGAAAAGCACACCGGCGAGTAACAGATCGGAACCTTCCATCAGCGGCCTCCCGTCGCAACAGGATTAGCCAGCCAGTCGCCGTAAGCTCTGGCATGGCTCGCCAGCTCTTCAGGCGGCTGACGACGCGCCCAGTAAATAATTATCGGATTCATCCAGTGCATGCGGCACAGCCCCGCCGTAAGCTCAAAAGGGCGCAAAATGTCGTTCATTGAATAGCGGTTCAGGGAGTCATGACGCCAGGCACTTTCTGGCTCACCGGTAGTAATGACGCTGCGCCAGTACTTTCCCGCCAGTTGATTCCCTCCCGGGCCGCTGGCAAATCCGCGGCTGAGCACGCGATCGAGCCACTCTTTCAGCAATGCCGGGCAGCTGTAGGTATAAAGCGGATGCTGGAATACGATGACGTCATGTTCCTGAAGCAGCTTTTGCTCACGCGGAATGTCGATAAAAAAATCAGGATAGTGCGCGTACAGATCGTGTACGGTCACATTTTCAAGCTGTTGAGCCGGCTTAAGCAAAACCCGGTTGGCCACCGAGTCCTGAGATTCCGGATGGGCATACAGCAGCAATACTTTTGCTGTCTCTGACATCATTCCCCTCCCGGTATAAGAACAATCAGGCCCGTTGCCCCCTAACTTGCTCAGGGTGGACCTGAATACTTTTGTCTGACGTTGTTGTTTTGGGCTACCATTGCCGCCCGGTGTCGCGCTGCGTCACCACACTACATTATCATAATGACAATTTAACATAGTCTGAACATACGGCGCCTTATGATTGTTTTCTCCTCGTTACAAATTCGTCGCGGCGTGCGTGTCCTGCTGGATAACGCCACAGCCACCATTAACCCCGGGCAAAAAGTAGGCCTGGTGGGAAAAAACGGCTGCGGCAAATCCACGCTGCTGTCGCTGTTAAAGAACGAGATTAGCGCCGATGGCGGGAGTTTTACCTATCCCGGCAACTGGCAGCTGGCCTGGGTCAACCAGGAAACGCCGGCATTGCCACAGCCCGCGCTCGACTATGTGATAGACGGCGACCGCGAATATCGTCAGCTGGAAGCCGAACTGAATGCCGCCAACGAGCGCAACGACGGCCACGCCATCGCCACCGTGCACGGCAAGCTGGACGCCATCGATGCGTGGACGATTCGCGCCCGCGCTTCCAGCCTGCTGCACGGACTGGGCTTCAGCAACGAGCAGCTGGAACGCCCTACCAGCGATTTCTCCGGCGGCTGGCGGATGCGTCTGAACCTGGCGCAGGCGCTGATTTGCCGTTCCGATCTGCTGCTGCTTGATGAGCCTACTAACCACCTCGATCTCGATGCGGTTATCTGGCTGGAGAAATGGCTAAAGAGCTATCAGGGCACGCTGATCCTGATTTCCCACGACCGCGATTTCCTCGATCCCGTCGTTGGCAAAATTATTCACATCGAGCAGCAGTCGATGTTTGAGTACACAGGCAACTACTCTTCGTTTGAGATCCAGCGCGCCACGCGCCTGTCTCAGCAGCAGTCGATGTATGAAAGCCAGCAGCAAAAAGTGGCGCACCTGCAAAGTTTTATCGACCGCTTTAAGGCCAAAGCCTCAAAAGCCAAACAGGCGCAAAGCCGCGTGAAAATGCTGGAACGCATGGAGCTGATTGCCCCGGCGCACGTCGATAACCCGTTCCACTTCAGCTTCCGCCAGCCGGAAAGCCTGCCCAACCCGCTGCTGAAAATGGAAAAAGTGAGCGCCGGGTATGGCGACCGCACCATTCTGGACTCCATTAAGCTCAACCTGGTGCCAGGTTCACGTATCGGTCTGTTAGGCCGAAATGGAGCCGGTAAATCCACGCTGATTAAACTGCTGGCGGGCGAACTGGCCGCACAGAGCGGAGAGATTGGCCTGGCGAAAGGCATCAAGCTCGGCTACTTCGCACAGCATCAGCTGGAATTTTTACGCGCCGACGAATCACCGTTGCAGCATCTGGCGCGCCTGGCACCGCAGGTGCTGGAACAACAGCTGCGTGATTACCTCGGCGGCTTCGGCTTCCAGGGTGACAAAGTCAGCGAAGCGACGCGTCGTTTCTCCGGCGGTGAGAAAGCCCGTCTGGTGCTGGCTTTGATTGTCTGGCAGCGACCGAACCTGCTGCTGCTCGATGAACCGACGAACCACCTGGATCTCGACATGCGTCAGGCGCTGACCGAAGCGTTAATCGAATTCGACGGCGCGCTGGTTGTTGTCTCGCACGACCGCCATCTGCTGCGCTCCACCACCGACGATCTGTATCTGGTTCACGATGGAAAAGTGGAACCTTTCGATGGCGATCTGGAAGATTATCAGCAGTGGCTGAGCGATGTGCAGAAACAGGAAAATCAGCCTGACGAAGCACCGAAAGAGAATGCCAACAGTGCCCAGGCACGTAAGGATCAAAAGCGCCGTGAAGCGGAACTTCGCACCCTGACGCAGCCGCTGCGTAAAGAGATTACGCGCCTCGAAAAAGAGATGGAGAAACTCAACGCGAAGCTGTCAGCAGCGGAAGAGAAACTCGGCGACAGCGGCCTGTACGATCAGGCCCGCAAAGCTGAACTTACCGAGTGCCTCCAACAGCAGGCCAGCGCGAAGTCCGGGCTCGAAGAGTGTGAAATGGCATGGCTTGAGGCTCACGAGCAGCTCGAACAGATGCTTCAGGAAGAGTGAATAAGCTCAACAAAAGCACACTGAAGCTCATTTTCATAAACATCAAACCTTCCTGACGGTATAGTAGACAGGTTTTTTTCACGACAGTAGTAGGTGTAATGGCTCAGATCACCCCCATAGAGTTCGACGTCCCTCCACAAGAGAGTGACACCTTTGTGCCGATGAAAGGCATCAGCAACTGCCATTTGCAGACCATGCTGCCGCGTCTTCTTCGCCGCAAAGTGCTGTTCACGCCTCACTGGCAGCGCCTGGAGTTGCCGGACGGGGATTTTGTCGATCTGGCCTGGAGTGAAGATCCCAATCAGGCACGGCACAAACCACGCCTTGTGGTGTTTCATGGCCTGGAAGGTAGCCTGTACAGCCCTTACGCCCACGGTCTGATCAACGCGGCTAAACAGCGAGGCTGGCTCGGCGTGGTGATGCATTTTCGCGGCTGCAGCGGCGAGCCCAACCGCAAAGAGCGCATCTATCACTCCGGCGAAACCGAAGACGGCACCTGGTTCCTCTCCTGGCTACGCCGGGAGTTTGGCGAAGTGCCAACCGCCGCCGTTGGCTATTCACTCGGCGGTAACATGCTTGGCTGCCTGCTGGCGAAAGAAGGTGAGAATACGCCGCTGGATGCCGCCGTTATCGTTTCCGCCCCCTTTATGCTGGAAGCCTGTAGCTACCACATCGATAAAGGCTTCTCACGTGTGTATCAGCGCTATCTACTGAACCTGCTGAAGGCAAACGCCGCCCGTAAGCTGAAAGCCTATCCCGGTACGTTGCCGGTGGATCTCAAACGCCTGAAGAGCGTACGCCGCATCCGGGAGTTTGACGATTTAATCACCTCGAAAATCCACGGCTTCGCCGATGCGATCGACTATTACCGCCAGTGCAGTGCCATGCCTGTATTGAGCAAGATAACGAAACCGACGCTGATCATTCACGCCAAGGACGATCCGTTTATGGATCACCACTCCATCCCCGCGCAGGAAGAGCTTCCGCCGAATATTCTGTATCAGCTGACGGAATACGGCGGCCACGTCGGCTTTATTGGCGGCACGATCCGTCGCCCGGAAATGTGGCTCGAAAAGCGTATTCCGGACTGGCTGACCCGCTTTCTGGGGAAAGTGGCATGATTATCCCCTGGCAGGATCTGGCTCCCGAAACGCTTGATAATCTGATTGAAACCTTTGTGTTGCGCGAAGGCACCGATTATGGTGAACATGAACGTTCGCTTGAAGATAAAGTCGCCGATGTAAAACAACAATTGCAGCGTGGGGACGTCGTTCTGGTGTGGTCCGAACTACACGAAACGGTGAATATCCTCCCCCGCACTCAATTCCACGGCTGACTATACTCATCACTATTGCTGATTCAGGGAGTCGTCATGTCTGCCAAACACCCGGTGATCGCCGTAACGGGCTCCAGCGGCGCAGGAACTACCACCACCAGCCTCGCCTTCCGTAAAATCTTCGCCCAGCTCAACCTGAAGGCCGCGGAAGTCGAAGGCGACAGCTTTCACCGCTATACCCGCCCCGAAATGGACATGGCCATCCGCAAAGCCCGCGATATGGGTCGCCACATCAGCTATTTCGGCCCGGACGCTAACGACTTCGGCCTGCTGGAGCAGACGTTTCTCACCTACGGCCAGAGCGGGCGAGGCCAGTCACGAAAATATCTGCACACCTATGACGAAGCCGTACCGTGGAATCAGGTACCGGGCACCTTTACGCCGTGGCAGCCGCTTCCAGAACCCACCGACGTGCTGTTTTATGAAGGGCTGCACGGCGGCGTGGTGACGCCTCAACATGACGTGGCGAAACACGTCGATTTGCTGGTCGGCGTCGTGCCTATTGTGAACCTCGAGTGGATCCAGAAACTTACCCGCGATATGAGCGAGCGCGGGCATTCGCGTGAAGCGGTAATGGATTCCGTCGTCCGCTCCATGGAAGACTACATCAACTTCATTACCCCACAGTTTTCCCGCACGCATATCAACTTCCAGCGCGTACCGACAGTAGATACCTCAAACCCGTTTGCCGCCAAAAGCATCCCGTCGCTGGATGAAAGCTTTGTGGTGATCCATTTCCAGAACCTGGGCGACATTGATTTCCCCTGGCTGCTGGCGATGCTGCAGGGCTCATTCATTTCTCACATGAATACATTGGTGGTGCCGGGCGGGAAGATGGGGCTGGCGATGGAGCTGATTATGACGCCGCTGGTCGAGCGGTTAATAGAAGGTCGGGCGATATAAATTGCAAAACCTTCTCTGAAGAGAAGGTTTTTAATGTTTGCTCCCTCTCCCACGGGGAGAGGATCGGGGTGAGGGCATCAGGCCGTAGAGGGCATTACCCTTCCACCACTTCAAACGAGTGGGTGATTTTCGCCGCTTTCTCCAGCATCAGCGCCACAGAGCAGTATTTTTCCGCAGACAGATCCACCGCACGCGATACCGCAGCTTCTTTCAGATCTTTACCGGTCACGATGAAGTGCAGGTTGATGTGGGTAAACAGGCGCGGCGCTTCCTCGCGACGCTCTGAAGTGAGCTTCACTTCACAGTCCGTCACGTCATGACGGCCCTTTTGCAGGATGGAAACAACGTCTATCGCACTGCATCCCCCTGCTGCCATCAGCACCATTTCCATCGGGCTTGGCGCTTTATCCCCGGAGTTGCCGTCCATCAGGATCTGGTGGCCAGAAGCTGACTCACCGAGGAAGGTTAAGCCTTCAACCCATTTCACACGCGCTTGCATAATTGTTAACTCCAGAGTTGCAATTTTCCTGACAGATTACGCGCACATAACAAATCTCGCAACGGAAGGCGACGTGCGTCATGCTGAAGCGAGACACCAGGAGACACGCGGCAAAAGCTATGCTAAAACAGTCGGGATGCTACAGTAATACATTGAAGTAATGCATGTATGCAGAGGACATCAGACAACAGGCTGCAGTCAAATCCGACAGCCGACTTCCCAGGCACAGGGAAGGATATGAATGCAAAGCCAGTGGCAGTGTCGTGTCTGCCGCTGGAGTCAGCTTATAACAGAGGATAACCGCGCATGGTGCTTGGCAAACCGCAAACAGACCCTACCCTTGAATGGTTCTTGTCTCATTGCCATATTCATAAGTACCCCTCCAAGAGCACGCTGATTCACCAGGGTGAAAAAGCAGAAACGCTGTACTACATCGTGAAAGGCTCTGTGGCAGTACTCATCAAGGACGAAGAAGGCAAAGAGATGATTCTCTCTTACCTCAACCAGGGCGATTTCATCGGTGAGCTTGGCCTGTTCGAAGAAGGCCAGGAGCGTAGTGCATGGGTCCGGGCGAAAACCGCCTGTGAAGTGGCTGAAATTTCCTATAAAAAATTCCGTCAGCTTATCCAGGTGAATCCGGATATTCTGATGCGCCTCTCTTCTCAGATGGCACGTCGCCTGCAGGTCACTTCTGAAAAAGTAGGTAACCTTGCCTTCCTCGACGTTACCGGTCGTATCGCGCAGACGCTGTTGAACCTGGCAAAACAGCCCGATGCCATGACCCACCCGGACGGTATGCAAATCAAAATCACCCGTCAGGAAATCGGTCAGATCGTGGGCTGCTCCCGTGAAACCGTTGGCCGTATCCTGAAAATGCTGGAAGATCAGAACCTGATCTCCGCGCACGGCAAAACCATCGTCGTTTACGGCACCCGCTAAGTTCGCTTGACGGCGTATTGCTCCCGCAGTACGCCGTTTTTGTCTCTACTGCTATTGCTATGTGGCGCAGGCTAATTTATCACCCGGAAATTAACTACGCACTGCGGCAAACCCTGGTGTTATGCACCCCTGTGGCTATCGGCCTGGTGCTGGGGTATCTCAAGTACGGTCTGCTGTTCTCCTTAGTCCCGGCCTGCTGCAACATTGCCGGTCTCGACACGCCCCACAAGCGCTTCTTTAAACGCCTGATTGTTGGTGGTTCGCTGTTTGCCGGATGCAGCCTGGCGGTACAGCTGCTGCTGGCACACACCGTGCCGCTGCCCTTAATTCTGACCGTCCTGGCAATGACCCTGGGCGTTACCGCCGAAATCAGTTCGCTGCATGCGCGTCTGCTGCCCGCATCGCTGATCGCCTCGATTTTTACGTTGAGCCTCGCGGGTAACATGCCTGTCTGGCAGCCGCTGCTTATCTACGCGCTGGGCACGCTGTGGTACGGGCTGTTTAACTGGTTCTGGTTCTGGATGTGGCGCGAACAGCCCCTGCGCGAGTCCCTGAGCCTGCTTTACCGCCAGCTGGCCGATTACTGCGAAGCCAAATACAGCCTGCTGACCCAGCACACCGATCCGGAAAAAGCGTTGCCACCGCTGCTGACTCGCCAGCAAAAGGCCGTTGATCTCATCACCCAGTGCTATCAGCAGCTACATATGCTCGCCGCCAACAAAAACCACGATTATAAACGCCTGCTGCGTGCCTTTCAGATGGGGCTCGATTTACAGGAGCACATCTCCGTCAGCCTGCATCAGCCCGCCGAGGTGCAAAAGCTGGTCGAGCGTAGCCACGCCGAAGCGGTGATCCGCTGGAACGCACAAACCATCGCCGCACGTCTGCGGGTGATGGCCGATGACATTCTGTATCACCGCTTTCCGCTACGCTTTAGCATGGATAAGCAGATCGGCGCGCTGGAAAAGATCGCCCGCCAGCATCCGGATAATCCCGTCGGGCAGTTTTGCGTCTGGCACTTTGGCCGCATTGCGCGGGTACTACGCATGCAAAGACCGCTCTACCCACGCAACCTGATGGCCGATAACGAGCGACGCCTGCCGCTGTTTGCCGCGCTGAAAAGTTATCTGTCACTAAAATCAGCTGCACTGCGCAATGCGGCGCGCATCAGCGTCATGCTGAGCATCGCCAGCCTGATGGGGTCCGCGTTGCACCTGCCCAAACCTTACTGGATCCTGATGACGGTTCTTCTGGTCACGCAGAACGGCTACGGCGCAACGAGGGTACGAATTTTTCACCGCGCAGCAGGCACGCTTGCCGGGCTGACCATCGCCGGTATCACATTGCACTTTCATGCCCCTGAAGGCTACGCGCTGGCGGCCATGCTGATTATTACGCTGGTGAGCTATTTGATTATCCGTAAAAGCTACGGCTGGGCGACCGTCGGTTTTACGGTCACCGCGGTGTATACCATTCAGCTGCTGACGCTGAACGGCGATCAGTTCATTGTCGCCCGCCTGATCGACACGCTGATAGGCTGCCTGATTGCCTTTGGTGGCATGGTCTGGCTCTGGCCGCAGTGGCAAAGCGGATTGCTGCGAAAGAATGCCCAGCAGGCGCTGGAAGCGGATCAGGAAGCCATTCGCCTCATCCTCAGCAACGACCCGCAGGCACCCGCGCTGGCGTATCAACGTATGCGGGTGAATCAGGCGCACAACGCGCTGTTTAACTCGCTAAATCAGGCGATGCAGGAGCCCGGCTTCAACTCTCACTATCTGGCAGATATGAAACTGTGGGTGACGCACAGCCAGTTCATCGTTGAGCACATCAACGCGATGACCACGCTTGCGCGCGAGCACAACATGCTGACGGAAGATCTGGCGGAGCGCTATTTACAGTCCTGTGAAATTGCGCTGCAGCGCTGTCAGCAGCGGCTGGAGTATGACGAGCCGGGCGGTAGCGGAGATACGAACATCATGGAGTCAGCGGAGGCGCTGACCCACGGGCCGTTAAGCACCGTGGAGCAGCATTTACAGCGGATTCTGGGCCACCTCAGCACCATGCACACCATTTCGTCGGTGGCATGGCGCCAGCGTCCACATCATGGGATTTGGCTGAAACGCCGGGCATAAAAATCATCCAACTATCTTCTTAACCGCCGCAGCAAAGCGTTTCATCCCTTCGTCGATGTCTGCATTCTCCACCACCAGCGATGGCGCGAAGCGCATCACATCCGGCCCGGCATTCAACACCATCACGCCCTCATGCGCCGCAGCGTGCAGGAAATCACGCGCCCGCCCTTTGTACTGCGGCTTCAGCTCGGCGCCAACCAGCAGGCCCATACCGCGCACGTCGCTGAATACGTCCAGCTCAGCGTCAATCTGCTGAAGATGCTTCACAAAAAGTTCGCGTTTGGCATTCACGCCGTTCAGCACGTCCTGGGTATTGATAATATCGAACGCCGCTTCAGCCACCGCGCACGCCAGCGGATTACCGCCGTAGGTCGAACCATGTGAGCCGACATGGAATGCGCTGGCAATCTCTTCAGTGGTAAGCATTGCGCTAACCGGGAAGCCGCCACCCAGCGCTTTAGCACTGGTAAGGATGTCCGGCGTCACGCCGTAATGCTGATAAGCGAACAGCGAGCCGGTACGCCCCATGCCGCACTGCACTTCATCAAACACCAGCAAAGCCTGATGTTCGTCGCACAGCGCGCGCAGCCCTTTGAGGAACTCCGACGTGGCCGCCATAACGCCACCTTCACCCTGAATAGGCTCCACAACAACCGCACAGGTATGGTCATCCATCACCGCTTTCACCGCGTGCAGATCGTTGAACGGCACGTGAACGATATCGGCGGGCTTCGGCCCAAAGCCGTCAGAATATTTTGGCTGTCCGCCAACCGACACGGTAAACAGCGAGCGGCCATGGAACGCGTTGTGGAAAGCAATGATTTTGGTTTTGAACGGGCTGTGGCGTACGCAGGCATAATGGCGCGCCAGCTTGAAGGCCGTTTCATTGGCTTCAGTGCCGGAGTTCATAAACACCACGCGTTCGGCAAACGTGGCAGCAACAAGCTTACAGCCCAGGCGCAATGCGGGTTCATTGGTAAACACATTGCTGGTATGCCACAGCGTTTCGCCCTGAGTTTTCAGCGCTTCGACCAGCGCGGGATGACAATGCCCCAGCGCGGTCACCGCAATTCCCCCGGCGAAATCAACGTACTCTTTGCCCTGCTGATCCCAGATGCGGCTACCTTTGCCCTTCACCGGGATAAATTCTGCCGGGGCATAAATAGGCAGGATCACTTCATCAAACGTGGCACGGGTAATTGCAGCTTGTTCAGTCGCCATGACAATCCTCTTACGCAGCAATGATTATGAAAATATAATCACGAAATATGCATAATAAATCACACCATGGCAAGGCGTATTATCGCCGGAGGAAGTTTTCCAGCAGCCTGTGCCCCTGCTCACTGAGAATGCTTTCGGGATGGAACTGAACGCCCTCAAGGTCCCATTCCCGATGGCAAATCCCCATAATTTCACCGGTGTCGCTACGGGCGGTGATGTCAAAGAGAGGTGGAAGAGTTGGCGGATCGATGACCAAAGAATGGTAGCGCGTGACGGTGAGTGGGGTATTCAGTCCGCTGAAAACGCCCTGGCCGCTGTGCGTAATCGGGGAGGTTTTGCCGTGCATAACTTTTGCTGCGCGCACGATGGTGGCACCAAAGACCTGGGCAATGGCCTGATGACCCAGACAGACGCCAAGAATGGGCGTTTTGCCGGCATAGTGGCGGATTACCTCCAGCGAAATACCGGATTCATCCGGCGTGCAGGGGCCGGGAGAAATGACGATTTTAGTCGGAGCAAGCGCAGCTATTTCATCCAGCGTGATGTCATCGTTACGCCTGACCAGCACCTCTGCACCGAGCTCACAAAAGTACTGGTAAAGGTTCCAGGTAAACGAATCATAGTTATCAATAAGCAGGATCATGGCGGCTCCGGTGACATCAAACCGCGCTATTCTACCCAGTTTCCTGCGCTTCGTTGACCACTTTAGCAAACAGCGTTATTAGCGGCTGCAAATCCCCCATCGCCCCGCTCTGGTTCGCCTGGCTCCAGGCATCCGGTGAGATATCGCCCCAGTTCAGCACGTATCCGGCATGGATGGCCAGTTGCTCAAAGAAGATGCGTTGCGCCAGGCCATTCCCAAGACGGAACGGATGCAGAACATTTATTTCGCAGTAATAATGCGCCAGCCGGGCGACAAACTCCTCGCGCCCAAGCCCCGTCAGATATGCCTCTTCTTCGAGGTCACGCATCAGCGCATTGCCCTCTTTTTCAATCCAGGCGAAATGGCAGAACGGCGTGTCGCCCTGATAGATATCGACTTCCCGATATTTCCCGGCCCAGTCAAACACGTCCTGATAGAGCTGCTGGTGAATGGCGCAGAGCCAGGGCAGGCCACGAGTGGCTGGACCAAGACCCAGTGTTGCCGCACGAAGCGATGTTAACTCGTAGGCGGCCTGTTCCAGTCGGTGCGCCTCATGAATACCGAGACGATTGCGCATAACATTGAGGCCGGAATAGAGGTAAGGATCGCGATCGTCACCGATTTTATCGCTCATAGTGCCTCCGAAGTTCCTCAATGCGCGCCAGCGCCTCGTCGCTGCTCAGCGTCACTAACGGCGTGTCAACGCCTTCCAGACGGCGACTGGCCTGGAAATTAGCGTTACGGGTCTTCTCCCAGAGGCGGGATTTTTGCTTATCGGTAAGCTTTTTCATCTGGACCTCCCTGACGGTTCCCCTTTTGCCACAAGTATAAGCAGCAATTTCAGGTTACGCAGAAAGGCCAGCACAGAGCGGGCTCGGCAGCCCGCACAGGACAGATTTACGGCAGAACTTTTGCAGAGAGGATAACTATAGGTTTTGTCGGCACATTCTGGTACGGGCCAACGTCGTGAGAAGGCACCTGAGAAATCTTATCGGCCACATCCATCCCTTTCACAACTTTACCAAATACCGCATAACCAAAATCACGCTGGCCGTGATCGAGGAAAGCGTTGTCCGCCACGTTGATGAAAAACTGGCTGGTTGCGCTGTCTTTGTCGGCGGTACGCGCCATGGAGATGGTACCACGGGTATTACGCAGGCCGTTGTCGGCTTCGTTCTTAATCGGCGGGTTCGGCTGCTTCTGCTGCATCTGTTCGGTAAAGCCGCCGCCCTGAATCATAAAGCCCGGGATCACGCGGTGGAACGTGGTATTGCTGTAAAACCCGCTGTTGACGTAGTTCACAAAGTTTTCCACGGAAACAGGCGCTTTTTCGCTGTTCAGCTCAAGCTCAATATTACCGGCAGACGTTGTCAGCAGGACGTGCGGGTCGGCTTTTGCGGCCAGTGCCACAGAGGAAACGGCCGAAAGTGCAAATACAGCCGCCACGGCAGCCAGAGTAGATTTGAGCATGTGAATTCCTTAAAACGGGAACGAGAGAGTCTGCGAATCGCTTGATTCTAAAAGGCTCTCGACTCGCAGACCAGCCTTTTACTCAAGTTTACGTAACAGAAACAGTTGTAACCTGGCAGACGGCAGCCCCTGCACTGCAGGAATGTGATAGAAGTCACTTAACATTAGGAATTATTTCATCGATTTCATAATAAACATTTGCCTCGGTCACTGTTATGCATAAAATCTGTCCACCCCACGCATTGTCAATGCGTCTTACAGTTCTATTCACAGGCCAGTCATGACTAACAGCAATCGCATCAAGCTCACATGGATCAGCTTCTTCTCCTACGCCCTGACCGGGGCGCTGGTGATCGTCACCGGAATGGTGATGGGCAATATCGCAGATTATTTCCATCTGCCGGTTTCCAGCATGAGCAACACCTTCACCTTCCTGAACGCCGGTATTCTCATTTCTATCTTCCTCAACGCCTGGCTGATGGAAATCGTACCGCTGAAAACCCAGCTGCGCTTTGGCTTTATTCTGATGGTGCTCGCCGTCGCCGGTCTGATGACCAGCCACAGCCTCGCGCTGTTCTCTGCCTCGATGTTCGTGCTCGGACTCGTCAGCGGGATCACCATGTCGATCGGGACCTTCCTGATTACCCATATGTATGAAGGCCGCCAGCGTGGCGCACGCCTGCTGTTTACTGACTCCTTCTTCAGCATGGCGGGCATGATCTTCCCGATGGTCGCCGCTTATCTGCTGGCGCGCAGCATCGAATGGTACTGGGTTTATGCCTGTATCGGACTGGTTTACGTGGCGATTTTCATCCTGACCTTCGGCTGTGAATTCCCGGTGCTGGGGAAAAAAGCAGAACAGAATGCACAACCTGTCGCCAAAGAAAAATGGAGCATCGGCGTGCTGTTTCTGTCGATTGCAGCCCTGTGCTACATCCTCGGCCAGCTGGGCTTTATCTCCTGGGTACCTGAGTATGCGAAAGGTCTGGGCATGAGCCTCGGCGATGCGGGCAAGCTGGTAAGTGACTTCTGGATGTCTTATATGTTCGGCATGTGGGCGTTTAGCTTTATCCTGCGCTTCTTCGACCTGCAGCGCATTCTGACCCTGCTGGCAGGCCTCGCTACCGTCCTGATGTATCTGTTCATTAATGGTTCGCCGGACAACATGCCGTGGTTCATTCTGACTCTGGGCTTCTTCTCCAGCGCGATTTACACCTCAATCATTACGCTGGGTTCCCTGCAGACCAAAGTGGCTTCGCCAAAACTGGTGAATTTCGTCCTCACCTGCGGCACCATCGGCACCATGCTGACCTTCGTGGTCACCGGCCCGATTGTCGCCCATAGCGGCCCGCTGGCCGCCCTGCACACCGCCAACGGCCTCTACGCCGTGGTGTTCGTAATGTGCTTCGTTCTTGGCTTTGTCAGTCGCCACCGCCAGCACAACACGGCAGCAGCGACCCACTAAGGTCAGATCCTACGCCCCTTTGCGTTCCGTGAAGGGGCTGTTTCGCGTAAAGAACACCTCTTCCCCGCCGTTGTCCATCTGCACCCAGGTTTGCGCCAGCTGCGTCGTCGCAATCACTCTTCCCTGACGAATCGACCAGCGCACCGGCACCTGGCAGCGCACCGCTTCAAAGCCATTTTCCGCAGGTAAAATAATCAGGTTCGCCGTATTCCCCACTTCGATGCCGTAATCCGCAAGGCCAAACGTGCGTGCGCTGTTGTGCGTAATCAGGTTCAGCCCATCGTTGATTTGCTGATACCCCATCATCTGGCAAACGTGTAGCCCCATATGCAGTACCTGAAGCATGTTGCCGGTACCGAGCGGATACCACGGGTCAAATACGTCGTCATGACCGAAACAGACGTTAATGCCCGCGGCAAGCAGCTCTTTCACACGAGTGATGCCACGGCGTTTCGGGTAATCGTCAAACCGGCCCTGCAGATGAATATTCACCAGCGGGTTGGCAACAAAGTTGATACCCGACATCTTCAGCAGTCGGAACAGTCGCGAGGTATACGCGCCATTATAGGAATGCATCGCCGTGGTGTGGCTGGCGGTCACGCGTGGGCCAATGCCGTCTTTCAGCGCCAGCGCGGCAACCGTTTCGACAAAGCGCGACTGCTCATCGTCGATTTCATCGCAGTGGATATCGAGCGGCCGGTTGTATTTTTTCGCCAGTGCGAACGCGATATGCAGCGACTCCACGCCGTATTCGCGCGTGAATTCAAAGTGCGGGATAGCACCGACTACATCCGCCCCAAGCTGAAGCGCTTTTTCCAGCAGCACCGCGCCGTCGGGATAGGAAAGAATCCCCTCCTGCGGGAAGGCGACGATCTGCACGTCAACCCAGGGCGCGACTTCTTTCTTCACTTCCAGCATCGCTTTGAGCGCCGTCAGCGTCGGATCGGATACGTCCACATGCGTGCGCACAAACTGGATACCGTTGGCGATTTGCCACTTCAGGGTTTTCCAGGCGCGCGCTTTTACGTCTTCGTGGGTGAGCATCGACTTACGTTCCGCCCAGCGCTCAATGCCCTCAAACAGCGTCCCGGACTGGTTCCAGCTCGGCTCTCCGGCGGTCTGCGTTGTATCCAGATGAATATGCGGCTCGATAAACGGTGGAATGGCCAGGCCGCCGCGGGCATTGAGGACCTCTAAACTTTCGTGCCGGGTTTCCCCCATCGGGATAATCGAGTGGAAGCGTCCCTCCTCAATCCCCAGCTGCCACAATCCCTCGCGCCCCGGCAAACGCACGTTTTCAATCAGCCACAACGGTGTTGTACCCATTTTTATTCTCCCGCGAATCGATGCGCTGAACGCTCTGATCCAGCCGTAGGTTAAAACCCGTACTTTTTGTCTGTTATTTCACCAGAACAGAAAAGTCTGACATTTCCGAAACTTATAAAAATCCTGATAAATCAACAGACTACCCATTAAGGAGTAGATAAAGGCGTAATTGATGTATATCAATAAGTCACCATGCTGAATCGTTAAGGTAGGCGGTAATAGAAAAGAAATCGAGGCAAAAATGAGCAAAGTCAGACTCGCAATTATCGGTAACGGCATGGTCGGCCACCGCTTTATTGAGGATCTTCTCGATAAAGCCCCCGCCGATCAGTTTGAGATTACCGTCTTCTGTGAAGAACCCCGTATCGCCTACGACCGCGTCCATCTTTCATCTTACTTCTCTCACCACACGGCGGAAGAACTTTCGTTGGTACGTGAAGGGTTTTATGAGAAGCACGGCGTAAAAGTACTGGTGGGCGAACGCGCCATCACTATTAACCGCCAGGAGAAGGTGATTCACTCAAGTGCGGGTCGTACCGTGTTTTACGACAAGCTGATCATGGCCACCGGCTCTTACCCGTGGATCCCACCGATCAAAGGCTCTGAAACGCAGGATTGCTTCGTTTACCGCACCATTGAAGATCTGAATGCCATTGAAGCCTGCGCCCGTCGCAGCAAGCGCGGCGCGGTCGTCGGCGGTGGCCTGCTAGGCCTCGAAGCCGCAGGTGCCCTGAAAAACCTCGGTGTTGAAACCCACGTCATCGAATTTGCTCCGATGCTGATGGCAGAACAGCTCGACCCAATGGGCGGCGACCAGCTGAAGCGTAAAATCGAAAGCATGGGCGTGAAGGTCCATACCGGCAAAAATACTCAGGAAATCGTGCAGGAAGGCACGGAAGCGCGTAAAACCATGCGCTTCGCCGACGGCAGCGAACTCGAAATCGACTTCATCGTCTTCTCCACCGGCATTCGTCCACGCGACAAGCTGGCAACCCAGTGCGGCCTGGCAACCGGTCAGCGCGGTGGGATCATGGTGAATGACACCTGCCAAACCTCCGACCCGGATATCTATGCCATCGGCGAATGCGCCAGCTGGAACAACCGCGTTTACGGCCTGGTGGCACCTGGCTACAAAATGGCTCAGGTTGCAGTCGACCACATTCTCGGCAAAGAAAATGCCTTTGAAGGCGCAGACCTCAGCGCCAAGCTGAAGCTGCTGGGCGTGGACGTTGGCGGTATCGGCGATGCGCATGGCCGCACGCCGGGCGCACGCAGCTACGTTTATCTCGACGAAAGCAAAGAAGTCTACAAACGCCTGATCGTCAGCCCGGATAACAAAACCCTGCTTGGCGCGGTGCTGGTTGGCGACACCAGCGACTTCGGCAACCTGCTACAGCTGGTGCTGAACGCCATTGAGCTGCCTGAAAACCCGGATGCGCTGATCCTACCCGCCCATGCCGCAAGCGGCAAACCGGCTATCGGCGTCGACAAACTGCCGGATAGCGCGCAGATTTGCTCCTGCTTCGACGTGACCAAAGGCGATTTGGTCAGCGCCATCAACAAGGGCTGCCATACCGTTGCCGCGCTGAAAGCCGAAACCAAAGCTGGCACCGGCTGTGGTGGTTGTATTCCGCTGGTTACCCAGGTGCTGAATGCCGAACTGGCGAAACAAGGCATTGAAGTTAATAACAACCTTTGCGAGCACTTCGCTTTCTCCCGCCAGGAGCTGTACCATCTGATTCGCGTCGAAGGCATCAAAACCTTCGACGAACTGCTGAAAAAATACGGCAAAGGCTACGGCTGCGAAGTTTGTAAGCCTACCGTTGGTTCCCTGCTGGCTTCCTGCTGGAATGAGTACATCCTCAAACCGCAGCACACGCCGCTGCAGGACACCAACGACAACTTCCTCGCCAACATCCAGAAAGACGGCACCTACTCGGTGATCCCACGCTCCGCTGGTGGTGAAATTACGCCAGAAGGCCTGATGGTCGTTGGCCGTATCGCGCAGGAATTTAATCTCTACACCAAAATCACCGGCTCCCAGCGTATCGGCCTGTTCGGTGCCCAGAAGGACGACCTGCCGGAAATCTGGCGTCAGCTGATTGAGGCGGGCTTCGAAACCGGCCACGCATACGCAAAAGCGCTGCGCATGGCAAAAACCTGCGTCGGCAGCACCTGGTGCCGCTACGGCGTGGGCGACAGCGTCGGCTTCGGCGTTGAGCTGGAAAACCGCTATAAGGGCATCCGCACCCCGCACAAAATGAAGTTTGGCGTGTCGGGCTGTACCCGTGAATGTGCGGAAGCCCAGGGCAAAGACGTCGGCGTTATCGCGACAGAAAAAGGCTGGAACCTGTACGTTTGTGGTAACGGTGGCATGAAACCGCGCCACGCAGACCTGCTGGCGGCCGATCTCGATAAAGAAACGCTGATCAAATATCTCGACCGCTTCATGATGTTCTACATCCGTACCGCCGACAAACTGACCCGTACCGCACCATGGCTCGATAACCTCGAAGGCGGTATCGACTACCTGAAAGCGGTCATCATCGACGACAAGCTCGGCCTGAACGATCATCTGGAAGAAGAGCTGGCGCGCCTGCGCGATGCTTTCGCCTGCGAGTGGACGGAAACCGTCAACAGCCCGGCTGCGCAAACTCGCTTCCAGCACTTTGTGAACAGCAAGCAGCGTGACCCGAACGTGCAGATCGTGCCTGAGCGCGAACAGCATCGTCCGGCCACGCCGTTCGAACGTATCCCGGTCACTCTGGTGGAGGAAAACGCATGAGCCAGTGGGTAAACATTTGCCACATCAACGACATCCTGCCGCAGACCGGCGTGTGTGCGCTGCTTGGCCACGAGCAGGTGGCGCTTTTCCGCCCGTATCATGACGAGCAAATCTTCGCTATCAGCAACATCGATCCGTTCTTCCGCGCCAGCGTCCTCTCCCGCGGTGTGATCGCCGAACACAACGGTGAGCTGTGGGTAGCCAGCCCGCTGAAAAAACAGCGCTTCCGCCTCAGCGACGGTCTGTGCATGGAAGATGAAAGCCACTCCGTTGCGCATTTTGATGTGCGTGTTAAAGACGGTCAGGTACAATTAAAAGCCTGATGTCCCCTCCGGCGGCGCTCTGCCGCCGGATTTGTTTTCCCCTTCTATCGGCGAGATTCCCATGGATCACTTACCCATTTTCTGCCAGCTGCGCGATCGTGACTGCCTGCTCGTTGGCGGTGGCGATGTTGCGGAACGCAAAGCCCGACTGCTGCTGGATGCAGGCGCACGCCTGACGGTAAACGCACTCGACTTCGTCCCCCAGTTTCGCGTGTGGGCCGAAGCGGGCCTTCTGACTCTGGTCGAAGGGGAGTTTGATTCTTCGCTGCTGGATCCTTGCTGGCTGGCGATTGCCGCGACCGATGACGATGCGGTGAACGCCTGCGTCAGCGCAGAGGCCGAAAAACGCCGTATTTTCTGCAACGTGGTCGACGCGCCAAAGCAGGCGAGCTTTATCATGCCGTCAATCATCGACCGATCGCCGCTGATGGTAGCAGTCTCTTCCGGCGGCACATCGCCGGTGCTGGCACGCCTGCTGCGAGAAAAGCTCGAAGCGATCCTGCCTCAGCATCTTGGCCAGGTTGCTCACTACGCAGGTAAGCTGCGCGGGCGAGTGAAACAGCAGTTTGCGGGCATGAGCGAGCGTCGCCGCTTCTGGGAAAAGCTGTTTGTGAACGATCGCCTGGCACAATCGCTGGCAAATCAGGACGAACAGGCCATCGCTGAAACCACAGAGCGTTTACTCAGCGAACCACTGGACAACCGGGGTGAGGTGGTGCTGGTCGGCGCCGGACCGGGAGATGCCGGACTGCTGACGCTCAAAGGCTTACAGCAGATCCAGCAGGCGGACATCGTGGTCTACGACCGCCTGGTCTCCGATGACATCATGAACCTGGTTCGCCGCGATGCCGATCGCGTGTTCGTCGGCAAACGCGCGGGCTATCACTGCGTGCCGCAGGAAGAAATTAACCAGATCCTGCTGCGTGAAGCGCAAAAAGGAAAACGCGTGGTGCGCCTGAAGGGTGGCGATCCGTTTATCTTTGGCCGCGGCGGCGAAGAACTGGAAACGCTGTGCAACGCGGGTATCCCTTTCTCTGTGGTGCCAGGGATCACCGCCGCGTCAGGCTGTTCAGCCTATGCAGGCATTCCGCTGACGCACCGCGATTACGCCCAAAGCGTGCGGCTGGTCACCGGCCACCTGAAAACCGGGGCCGAGCTCGACTGGCATAACCTGGCCGCCGAAAAACAGACGCTGGTGTTCTATATGGGCCTGAATCAGGCGGCAACCATTCAGGAAAAGCTGCTGGAGCATGGCATGCCGTCGGATATGCCCGTCGCCCTGGTGGAAAACGGAACGGCCATCAGCCAGCGCGTGGTGAGCGGCGAACTGTCACAGCTCAGCGAGCTGGCGCAGCAGGTTGCCAGCCCGGCATTGATTATCGTCGGACGCGTGGCGGCACTCAGAGAAAAGCTGAACTGGTTCTCTCACCACTAAAACGCAAAAAGGCAGGTTTCCCTGCCTTTTTTCTTGCCGGATGGCGCTGAAGCACGCCCGTCATAGAAGTTAGGTTTCGCACTCAAACGTAGACCGGATAAGCATAGCGCCATCCGGCAATGCCCGTGCAGACGAAGTGCCCCGGGCAATCTCAGTTACGGTTTCGCAACAAAACCAATCGCTTTATACACCGCTTTCAGCGTTTCTGCAGCCTGCGCGCTCGCCTTCTGCGCACCGTCACGCATGATCTGCTGCAGCAGCGCTTCGTCGTTGCGGAAGCGGTGATAACGCTCCTGCAGCTCAGTCAGCATGCCGGACACCGCTTCGGCCACTTCGCCCTTCAGGTGACCGTACATTTTCCCTTCGAAGTGCTGCTCCAGCTCAGAAATGCTCTGCCCGGTGACGCCGGAGAGAATATCCAGCAGGTTGGAAACCCCCGCTTTGTTCTGCACGTCGTAGCGTACCACTGGCGGTTCGTCGCCGTCGGTCATTGCACGCTTGATCTTCTTCACCACGGATTTCGGATCTTCCAGCAGGCCGATCACGTTGTTGCGGTTATCGTCTGACTTGGACATTTTCTTGGTCGGCTCCAGCAGCGACATTACGCGCGCGCCGGACTTCGGAATGAACGGCTCAGGCACTTTAAATACGTCACCGTACAGGGCGTTAAAGCGCTGGGCGATATCGCGGCTCAGCTCCAGATGCTGCTTCTGATCTTCACCCACTGGTACCTGGTTAGTCTGATACAGCAGAATGTCGGCGGCCATCAGCACCGGGTAGTCAAACAGACCGGCGTTGATGTTTTCGGAGTAACGTGCGGATTTATCCTTGAACTGGGTCATGCGGCTCAGTTCACCGAAGTAGGTGTAGCAGTTCAGCGCCCAGCCCAGCTGTGCGTGTTCCGGCACGTGAGACTGAACGAAAATAGTGCTCTTTTGCGGGTCGATACCGCAGGCCAGATAGAGCGCCAGCGTATCCAGCGTTGCCTTACGCAGCTTTTCCGGATCCTGACGAGCGGTGATGGCATGCAGGTCAACGATGCAGTAGATGCAGTGATAGTCATCCTGCATGTTCACCCACTGACGCAGCGCACCCATGTAGTTACCAATGGTCAATTCACCGGACGGCTGTGCGCCGCTAAATACGATGGGCTTAGTCATTTTTCACTTCCTGAGTTTCACTGTGCGGGAGCCCGAGCACGGGCAACAAATCGTTAAAACGGTCAAATACGAAGTCGGGGTTGCTGTCGGCGATAGCTTCACCGTAGTTGTAGCCGTATGTCAGCCCTACAGAACAACAACCGGCCGCAGAGGCGGCAAGAATGTCATTGCGCGAATCACCAACGAACAGAAGCGCGTCCGGGGTGAGGCCAAGCTTATTGGCCACCAGCAGCAGCGGCTCCGGATGCGGCTTTTTGTTCTGCACGTCATCGCCACCGACGACAACGGAGAAGTATTTAGCGATATCTAATGCTTCAAGAATCGGTGCCACGAACGGTGATGGCTTATTCGTCACCAGCGCCAGCGGCAAACCTTTCGCATGCAGCACTGCCAGCGTTTCGGCAACTGCCGGGAACAGATAGCTGCCCTCTTCGGCAAATTCAGCATAATAGCGGTCAAACAGTTTACGCAGCACGCGCAGCTGCTCTTCCTGTGGGATATCCGCATGATCGACGGAAGGTTTTCCCTGCTGACTACGCAGCGTAGCACGCTCCTGGCGAGCCCACTTCAGCGCTCGCTCCATCAGCACATCAGCACCATTACCAATCCAGGTAATCACGCGTTCTTCGCCTGCGGTGGGCAGTTCGAGCGCGTACAGCGCGCTGTCCACCGCGGCGGTTAATCCAGGCGCGCTGTCGACCAGCGTACCGTCGAGGTCGAAAGCTACGCCCCGAATTGTTTCTGATTTACTCATGACTTACCTTTGCCAGTTCACTGCGCATTTCATCAATCACTTTCTTGTAGTCTGGCTGATCGAAGATCGCCGACCCGGCAACGAACATATCCGCACCCGCCGCCGCAATTTCGCCGATGTTGTTCGCCTTCACGCCGCCATCAACCTCCAGGCGAATATCCAGACCAGACACATCAATTCGACGACGAACTTCACGCAGCTTTTCAAGCGTGTGCGGAATGAAAGACTGGCCACCAAAGCCCGGGTTGACGGACATCAGCAGGATCACGTCAAGTTTATCCATTACGTGATCGAGGTAGCTCAGCGGCGTGGCCGGGTTCAGCACCAGCCCCGCTTTGCAGCCGTGCTCTTTAATCAACTGCAGGGAGCGATCAACATGCTCAGACGCTTCCGGGTGGAAGGTGATAATGCTGGCACCCGCCGCCGCGAAATCAGGAATGATGCGGTCAACGGGTTTGACCATCAGATGCACGTCAATCGGGGCGGTGATGCCGTATTTGCGCAGCGCTTTCAGCACCATCGGGCCCATCGTCAGGTTCGGTACGTAGTGGTTGTCCATCACGTCGAAGTGAACCACATCGCCGCCTGCGGCCAGGGCTTTCGCAGTATCTTCACCCAGACGGGCAAAGTCGGCCGACAGAATCGAAGGGGCAATCAAATACTGTTTCATCCGCATCTCCTTGAAAACGATTTATGGTGGGGTCGGGCGATACAGCGCCAGCAGTTCATCCACCTTTTTGCGCGTGCCGCCGTTGCTGCTAATGCTGCGCCGGACTTTCACTTTGAAATGTTGGGCGGCGTGATACCACGCACGCGTATCGGGCGTGTCATGGTTCGAAATTAACACTGGAATTTGGTTGCTGACCAGTTTTTCCGCCATTTCCGCCAGATGCTTTTGCTGATCTGGCGTGAAGCTGTTGGTGTGGTAAGCGGTAAAATTGGCCGTCGCGGAGAGTGGCGCGTAAGGCGGATCGCAGTAAACCACCGAATCCTGACAGGCCTTCTCCATGCACTCCTCGTAAGACAGGCACAGGAACTCGGCACTCTGCGCCTTTTGCGCAAAATGATTCAGCTCGGCTTCCGGGAAGTAAGGCTTTTTGTAGCGGCCAAACGGCACGTTGAACTCGCCTTTCAGATTGTAACGACACAGGCCGTTGTAACCATGACGATTCAGATAGAGGAACAGCACCGCACGGCGCAGCTTGTCGCTGCACTGATTGAATTCGGCCCGCAGCTGGTAATAGGTTTCAGCGTTGTTATTAGCAGGCACAAACATCGCCTTCGCCTGCTCGATATAGGTGTCAGTGCGTGTTTTGACAATGTTATAGAGATCAATCAGATCGCTGTTGATATCCGCGAGGATGTAGCGATCGTAATGGGTGTTGAGAAATACGGAACCGGCCCCGACGAAGGGCTCGATCAGACATTCACCTTTCGGCAGATGTTTTTCAATATCGTTCAGCAGAGGATATTTCCCCCCTGCCCATTTCAAAAAAGCGCGATTTTTTTTCATGCTGTCTGGCAACTTACACTTTCTCCGGCTGAGGAGAAAACGCTCCTGCAGCATCCTGCGCTTAAAAACACATTCGCCTTCAGCCCGCACTGGCAGACTGAAGGCGCTGTGTCATGTACTGCTATTGTTTCAGATCGGACTGCACCTGATGCAGCGGCTTCGCCCAAGGGTTTTTCGCCTGGACATCGGCAGGCAACGCGCTGACGGCGCGTTTCGCATCGTCTTTCGTCGCATACACACCGCTGACCAGCACATACCATGGCTGACCGTTGCGGGTGGTCTGATAGACCACGTACTTCTGGATGTTCTCTTTCTTCGCCCAGTTGTTCAGGTTGTTATAGTTTGACGAGCTGCTGAGCTGCAGAGTGTAGTGGCTGCCCGGTGCAGATTTCAGCGAGCTGACATCACCCGTTTCTTTGGCGGCGGAGCTTGCCGCAGCGGTTGCGGCTGGTGCTGGTGCAGCGGCGGTTGCCGCAGGTTTCGCCGCGCTGGCGGTGGCCGCAGGCTTCGCGGCTTCTGCCGCTGGGGTTGTTGTTTTCACAGGCGTTGCGGTAGCGGCCGTTTCAGTACGCTTAGGCTGGGTAGCCGCTTTGGGTTCGGTTGCTTTTACCGTCGCCTGAGGTTTGCTCTGCGGCTTCGGCTCAATCACTGCATGCTTACGCTCCGGACGAGTTGTTGCCGCTGGGGCACTTTCCGCCGTGTGAGTCGTCGCCTGACGAGGCGTGTTGCCGCCGCGAACAGGGGCAACCGTCGCCGGCTCAGTTGGCAGCGTTGAGTTGGCGACAGCGCCGTCAATCTGGCCCTGCTGCTGGTTCAGCGCATTGTTCAGGTCACCCTGCACTTCCACACGCTGCTGGCCTTCTGGCGCAACGGTGTTTTGGCCCTGAGTCGGGGTAGAGGAAATCGGTGGCAGAGAAACATCCTGCTGCGGATTTGTGGCAGTCTGGTTCGCAGGCGCCGTACCTGGCGCTGGCTGAGCACCATTGGCCTGATCGGTTGCCTGACCGTTGCTCTGGCCGGCTGAAGCGCTGTTATCTCCGGAAAGGTCGATGTTCTTCACATCGCTGGAGGCCTGCTCGCTGGAGGAAGACGGTGCTTTCAACGCGGAGCCAATGCCCACAATCAGCAGCAGCAGAACCAGAATACCAACACCCATCATGATGTACTGGCGGGAAGCCGGTTTTGCCGGCGCTTTTTTGCGCTTGCGTGGACGACGTTCAGGCTGCTCTTGCACCTCTTCGTCTTCTTCAGACTCGTAATACGCCTCTTCGTCATACTCTTCTTCGCGCTCTTCGCGTACTTTACGGGCACGCGCCGGGCGGCGTTCATCGGCATCAAGGTCGACGTCATCGAAGTTGATCTGCGGATCGCTTTCACGATCGGAAGACTGACGGGAACGACCAGCACGACGATCGCTGGGATCGGGTTTCAGCTCGTCTTCTGGTTTGAATTCATCCATTTAACACCCCACTAAAAGGCTTATGCTAACGACACCTGCACGTCACCTGAAGCTAAACACCGCGCGAGCGGCATGACCTTTCTTATTAGTTACGCCTGCTGACAATCAGCCACAGCGCCAAGAACCACATCGTGCGCAACACCGCCACGCACTTCACTTTTTCCAATAGCAAGCGGCAAAACCAAACGCATCTCACCGGCGAGCACCTTTTTATCGCGCATCATATGCGGCAGGTACGCATCGGGAGACATTTCACGCGGACCGGAAACCGGTAATTTCGCCCGTTCTAACAGGGTAATAATCCGCTGAGTATCCTTTGCCTCAAACTGACCAAGACGTTCTGAAGCACGAGCCGCCATGACCATACCGGCGGCGACGGCTTCGCCGTGCAGCCAGTTACCGTAGCCCATTTCAGCTTCGATAGCGTGACCAAAGGTGTGTCCCAGATTCAGTAAAGCACGTAAGCCGGATTCTCGCTCGTCTGCCGCCACAACTTCGGCTTTCAGCTCACAACAACGGCGAATGCAGTACGCCATGGTTTTTTCATCAAGCGCCATCAGCGCATCAATGTTGTTTTCAAGCCAGGAGAAGAATTCTGCATCGAGGATGATGCCGTATTTGATGACCTCTGCCAGGCCGGAAGAGAGTTCGCGCGCGGGCAGGGTTTTCAGACAGTCCAGATCGACAACCACATTCACCGGCTGCCAGAAGGCGCCAATCATGTTTTTACCGAGCGGGTGGTTAACGGCTGTTTTGCCGCCAACGGAAGAATCGACCTGTGATAATAACGTGGTCGGTACCTGGATAAAGCGAACGCCACGCTGATAGCTCGCCGCCGCAAATCCGGTAAGATCGCCAACAACACCGCCGCCTAAGGCAATCAGCGTCGTGTCACGACCGTGAGGTTTTTGCAGTAACGCGGTGAAAACGGTGTCCATCACGGCCAGCGTTTTGTACTTTTCACCGTCCGGAAGGATGACGCTGTCGACTTTTACGCCAGCCTGTTCGAGCACGTGACGTACTTTGTCCAGATAAACAGGTGCCAGCGTCTCGTTGGTGACCAGCATGGCCTGGTCGCCCGACTTCAGTGGCAGGAAGGAAGCTGGATCGTTAAACAAACCAGCCGCGATGGTAATCGGGTAACTACGTTCCCCGAGAGTTACTGTAAGCCTCTCCATAACGCGACGTCCACCTTGGTTACTTGCATTCTCTGGTGATGTACACGCCATCCTTCAGGCTGTTTACTGGTCGGCGGCTTTCGCGCCCGGTTGCAGAGATGACCTGCAAGAGTTCACGCCGTTGCCGCCTGAATGCAGCTTGAACGATGTCGTATAGCGTTGACCAGAATCAGTTACTTTCCAGCATATTAATAATCTGGTTGGCCACCACTTTCGCGCTCTGGTCGTCAGTGCGGATCGTGACATCGGCAATTTCTTCGTACAAAGGATTACGCTCGCCTGCCAGCGCTTCCAGGACTTCACGAGGTGGCGTTTCAACCTGCAGCAGGGGACGTTTTTTATCACGCTGCGTGCGCGCCAGCTGTTTTTCAATCGTCGTTTCCAGATACACCACGACGCCGCGGGCGGAGAGACGATTACGCGTTTCACGAGATTTCACAGAGCCGCCGCCAGTCGCCAGCACAATACCCTGTTTCTCCGTTAACTCGTTGATGATTTTTTCTTCGCGATCACGGAAACCTTCTTCGCCTTCGACATCGAAGACCCAGCCCACGTCGGCGCCGGTGCGTTTCTCAATCTCTTGATCAGAATCGTAGAATTCCATGTTGAGCTGTTGAGCTAACTGGCGCCCAATAGTGCTTTTGCCGGCACCCATAGGCCCAACCAGAAAGATATTGCGTTTCTCTGCCATTTTTTCGGTACTACTAAGACTATTTCGTTAATAATAAACCCGCGACGCGAACCACACGGCGACGCCAGGCATGAACTGAAACCTCATATGCGATAGTGCGAGAGTCAGACCGAAAATTATCTCAATACTCCGGCAGGTTTGGCAACTCTAATCATCACCGGACTGTCCAGGGGACCGACTCTCAAATCGGTACTCCTTGTATGCTAAATCCGGCCTCACGTCAAACACCTGAAACGTGTTCAGTAAGAAAAGGTCGCCCGTCAAACGCTTATTGTGCAGAAATAATACGCGGGGTGATGAACACGACCAGTTCACGCCGCTCGCTGTCTTTTCCATCATGGCGAAACAGCCGCCCGAGCCAGGGAATGTCGCCCAGCAGCGGAATACCGCTTCTGGCAGACTTATTCTTCTGTGAGAAGATGCCTCCCAGAGCCAGCGTTTCGCCACTTCTTACCTCGACCTGGGTCTCAATTTCCTGTTTATCAATTGCCAGCACTTCGCCGTCAGCCTGCTGCAATACCTGCCCGGGCATGTCTTCGGTAATTTTTAGCTTAAGCCGCACCCGGTTTTTCTGTAGCACCGTCGGCGTCACCTCCATACCCAGCACGGCCTCCTTAAACTCCACCGATGTTGCCCCGCTCTCACCGCTGGAGACCTGATAAGGAATCTCTGTTCCCTGCTTGATACTTGCAGGCTGCAGATGCGAGGCCAGCAAATGTGGACTGGCGATGATTTCCAGTTCCTGCTTTTGCTCCAGTGCCGAAAGCTCCAGCTCCAGCAGTCGCCCACTGATTTTACCGATGTTAAACCCGGCGTAGGTCGTAGCATTAGCGGCAGAAAGATCGCTGTTTATAGCCGCTACCTTCCCGGATCCCTGACCATTCTCAGCATCAGCCAGACTCCATTTCACCCCAAGCTCACGCAGGCTCTTCTTATTTATAGTGACGATATGCGCCCTCAGCTCGACCTGACCTACCGGTATATCCATCTCCTGCGCCCAGGCGAGCAAATCGGCAAGGTGCTGGTTATCGTCACGCACCAGCAGGCGATTAGTGCGTTTATCGACCGTCATCGCACCTCGCTCGCTCAGTAGCTTTTCCCCAGCTTTCGCCAGCTCAGCAGCATCGGCGTAATGCAAAATGACGCTCTTCCCCTGCAACGGCAAAGCCTGTGAACGCTTCTGCCGCTCGGCATCCTTCAGCGCACTCTTTTCTGCAAGCCAGGCTTTGGTGTGCACAAACAGGATGCTGGACTGCGTGTCGAGCACCAGACCGGCGCTGCTCATCACCGTCTGTAACGCCTGCTTCCATGAGACATCATTCAACTGAAGTGAAATCTGCCCACTGACTTCCGGGGCGATAACGATATTGCGTTCCCCGAGCGTCGCAAGCGTCTGTATGACCTGCGTGACCGGAACGTCATCCACCATCAGCGAGACGGTTTTTTCTTTGGCCAGGGCGCCGAAGACCATCATTATTAACCCCAACGCTATCCTTCGAATCATGTTGCGTTCCTTCTTTTATCCAGCGCCACTGCGAAGGCTCGCAGTCGGTTCCGGCAGTCATGTCCATACGGTCGGGCTGAACAGCGACAACCGTCCAGCCATTACTCAGCGTCTGCCCCTGCGTCAGGCGTTGCCATTTGCCACTGGCATCGAGCACGATACCCGTTCGTTGCTCTCCAAGGCTCACCATCCCACGGTAATGCCAGAGCGTTATCTGCGCACTGCTACAGCGATCTTCCGCAGGCAGGAAGGGATCGCGCATCCCCAATAGTAAAGGAAGCAAAAGTACGATGAGCCCGTGCCGATCAGTCATCGCCGATTGCCTCGAGTTGTAACGTCAGCGTCAGACGCTGTTGTTCCGGTTTAATGCTAAACCCCCGTATGGCCTGACGGCGTTCTGCGAGCCGTGCAAACAGGGCGGGAATAGCCGCCCAGTCAGTCGACAACGCCAGCTCCCCGCCGTGCCCTGACGGCTGCCAGCTCAGCAGGCTGCTTTCCGGACGGTCAAAATCAAGTGCAGAAAAAGGCGCCGAAATCATGTCGGATAACGGAATCACCGGACCACGCAGCGGTAGTGTTTTTTGCCACTGCGCGGCAAGGGGTATGGGCGATGCACTACCTGGCTGCGTGTTACGGGCAAAACTAACCATCAGCACCAGCAGCAAAAGCATGCTCAGCCAAACTCCACACCGAATACGTGGGGAGCAATCACACCATCGTTCAGCGAGGAGCAACATTTTCCACCTCCGCCAGCATTCTGTAACTGAACTCCCAGCGCTCTTGCGCATCCCGCCTGACGGGGCCCGGATTGACGATCTGAGAGCCTGCGATATGGCGCACCGAGGCATCCAGTTCGGTCAAGGAGAGAAAACGGTTCGCCAGCCCGGTAAAGCTCAGCGAATGACCTTCCCACTCCAGGGCGGTGAGCCAGGCCTGTTCCGGCATGTTTTCTGCCAGTGCCAGCAGCCGTGATTGCCACTGCCGGGTGGCTTCCCGCTCTTTTTCATGCGTCAGCCAGAGCATTCTGCGCTGCTGTTCATCTTTGAACTGCCGTTCACGCTGCACCAAAGCCTGATAAACCGCGTTATCGCTCGCCTGCCATAAAACCTGTTTTTGATGTTGATGCACACCCTCTGACCGATTTGCCACAAACCCTATCAGGGCTATCAGCCACGCTCCCACAAACAGCCAGGCCCAAAAACGCAGACAGTCGCGGCGGCGCTTCTCACGCCATCGCAGAAGATTCACTGGACGCGCCATTTCAGCGCACTCCCAGCGCCAGTGCCAAAGCGATAGCAAACGCATCGCCGTTTTCCGGCAGCGGTGGCTGAAGCTGCATCAGTGGAAACCAGGGATTGAAGCTCTTCATGCCAGCCTGCTGCGTGGTACAGAGCAAAAGCGCTTCTGGTTGCTCCGCACAGCTCCCCCAGGCCTCCCGCGTAGCCCACAGCCATTGCTGGCCGTCATACCAGCACAGGCCTTGCTCGTCTTGCGCTATCCACGGGAGAAAATGCTGCAGTGCGCTGGCATCCGGCGTGATGGCCTCCACGTTCAGCCCCGCTGCATGCAGACGTTTTTGCAGAAGCTCCACATCCCGCCGTCTGGCGGCCGTGACGCTGTAAACATTCTGTTCGGCATTCTGGTAATCGAACGTGAGGGTATCGGCGGGCATCTCCAGCTGCTTTGCTACAGTACTGGCTACCCATTGTGCGCACTCGCTTTCTCGCAGCGCCATCTGCGGCGGCGGAAGGTTTTTTTGCAGCGTGTCCGCTGCCGAAAGCGCCACGGCAAGCCGATGGAAACGCGGCATTTCTCGCTGGATGCGGCGCAGTACCGCAATCAAGGCCTCTTCGCTGGCATCGCTTGCCACCGGCAATTGCCACCAGCGCCGAAGCGCGAAGCCTGAACGTGCTTTCTGTAACGCCACGCAGACGAGGCTATTCTGCTGAAAATGCAATCCTGCCAGCCACTGACTGTAAGCCATTCTTACGATCTCCTTATCCATCAACCCATTCGAGCTATATCAATGCCATTGGGTTGCCTTTATACTACCGCGCGCTTGTTTATAAACTGCCCAATCGCCACTAAATGGGAAATCTCCGGTGAAGTTCGTAAAGTATTTATTCATCCTTGCAGTCTGTTGCATTCTGCTGGGAGCAGGCTCGATCTATGGCCTCTACAAATTTATTGAGCCGCAGCTGCCTGACGTAGCCACGCTCAGGGATGTGCGCCTGCAGATCCCAATGCAAATTTACAGCGCCGATGGCGAACTGATTGCGCAATATGGGGAAAAACGCCGTATTCCGGTCACCCTGAGCCAAATGCCGCCCGAGCTGACCAAAGCCTTCATCGCCACGGAAGACAGCCGTTTTTACGAGCACCACGGTATCGATCCGGTGGGGATTTTCCGTGCGGCTAGCGTAGCGCTGTTCTCCGGCCACGCCTCTCAGGGTGCAAGTACCATCACCCAGCAGCTGGCACGTAACTTCTTCCTGAGCCCGGAAAAGACGCTGACGCGCAAAATCAAAGAAGTCTTCCTGGCTATCCGCATCGAGCAGCTGCTCAGCAAGGATGAAATTCTCGATCTCTATCTGAACAAGATTTACCTCGGCTACCGCGCCTACGGCGTAGGTGCCGCTGCGCAGGTCTACTTCGGTAAAACGGTCGATCAGCTGACGTTGAGTGAAATGGCGGTCATCGCAGGCCTGCCAAAAGCGCCGTCAACCTTCAACCCGCTTTATTCTATGGACAGAGCGACCGCGCGCCGCAACGTGGTGCTGTCCCGCATGCTGAGCGAAAACGACATCACCCAGGCGCAGTACAACGAAGCTATTCGCGAGCCCATCAACGCCAGCTACCATGCCCCGGAAATTGCCTTCTCCGCCCCGTACCTGACGGAAATGGTGCGTCAGGAAATGGTGACCCGCTATGGCGATAAGGCCTACGAAGATGGTTACCGCGTTTACACCACCATCAGCCGTAAGGATCAGCTGGCGGCTCAGACGGCGCTGCGCACTAACGTGATGGATTACGATATGCGCCACGGCTATCGCGGCCCGGCGAACGTGCTGTGGAAAATTGGTGAGACCCCGTGGGACAGCAAAAAAATCACCGATACCCTGAAAAGCCTGCCAACCTACGGGCCTCTGGTGCCAGCCGTCGTGACGGCCGCCACGCCGCAGGGAGCCACGGCAATGCTGGCAGACGGCACCTCAGTTTCCATGACGATGGACGGCATGCGCTGGGCGCGTGCGTATCGCTCGGACACTCAGCAAGGCCCAACGCCACGCAAAGTGACGGATGTCGTGCAAACAGGTCAGCAAATCTGGGTGCGTCAGGTGAATGAATCCTGGTGGCTGGCCCAGGTGCCGGACGTGAACTCCGCCCTGGTGTCTATTAATCCGCAAAACGGGGCCATTATTGCGCTGGTCGGTGGATTCGACTTCAATCAGAGCAAATTTAACCGCGCGACTCAGGCGCTGCGCCAGGTTGGTTCCAACATCAAACCGTTCCTCTATACCGCGGCAATGGACAAAGGTCTGACGCTGGCAAGCATTCTGAACGACGTGCCAATTTCGCGTTGGGATGCAGGTGCCGGCTCCGACTGGAGTCCAAAGAACTCCCCACCACAATATGCGGGGCCGATTCGTCTGCGTCAGGGTTTAGGTCAGTCGAAAAACGTGGTGATGGTTCGCGCCATGCGCGCAATGGGCGTTGATTACGCCGCAGAATATCTGCAACGCTTCGGTTTCCCGGCTGAAAACATCGTTCGCACCGAATCGCTGGCGCTGGGTTCCGCCTCCTTTACGCCTTTACAGGTCGCACGCGGGTATTCCGTCATGGCAAACGGCGGCTTCCTCATCGATCCGTTCTTTATCAGTAAGATCGAGAACGATGTCGGCGGCGTGCTTTTTGAAGCCAAACCTAAAATTGCCTGCTCTGAGTGCGACATTCCGGTGATTTATGGCGATACGCCAAAATCCAACGTGCTGGAAAATAAAGACGTTGAAAACGTCACAACCTCCCAGGAGCCGCAAAACTCCACCGTGCCGATGCCAAGCCTTGAACAGGCTAACCAGGCGCTGGTGGCCCGTAGCGGTGGCCAGGAATATGCCCCGCACGTGATCAGCACGCCGCTTTCCTTCCTGATCAAAAGTGCGCTGAACACCAACGTCTTCGGCGAGCCTGGCTGGCAGGGGACAGGCTGGCGCGCAGGGCGCGACCTGAAGCGCCACGATATCGGCGGAAAAACCGGCACAACCAACAGCTCGAAGGATGCCTGGTTCTCGGGTTACGGCCCGGGCGTGGTGACATCGGTGTGGATTGGCTTTGACGATCACCGCCGCGATCTTGGCCGCACCACCGCATCCGGCGCGATCAAAGATCAGATTTCTGGTTATGAAGGCGGGGCCAAGAGCGCTCAGCCGGCCTGGGATTTGTTCATGAAGATAGCGCTGGAGGGCGTGCCTGAACAGCCGTTGACGCCACCGCCGGGTGTGGTAACCGTCAACATCGATCGGGGCACCGGTCAGTTGGCGAACGGCGGCAACAGCCGTGAAGAGTACTTCATCGACGGTACCCAGCCGACCCAGCAGGCAGTGCATGAAGTGGGCACCACGCTGATTGATAACGGCGAAACTCACGAACTGTTCTGACCATTAAGAAAAAGTGCCGGGTGGCGACTATGGCCTGACCCGGCCTGCAAGGCACAAAAAAACGGCAACCCAAGGTTGCCGTTTTTTTGTATTCCGCTCAGAGGGCTACAGACGCCCCTGCTCTTTCAACCATTCCCGCACCAGAAACAGCGCGCTGACGTTGCGTGCTTCATGGAAATCAGGCTCTTCGAGTAAATCCATCAGCTGCGCCAGCGGCCAGCGTACCTGAGGCAACGGTTCTGGCTCATCGCCAGGCAAAGATTCCGGATAAAGGTTCTCTGCGACCACGATGTTCATTCTGCTGGAAAAGTATGACGGGGCCATGCTGAGCTTCTTCAGGAACGTCAGGTCATTGGCCCCAAAGCCCACTTCTTCTTTCAGCTCGCGATTGGCGGCCTCGAAAACGCTTTCGCCTGGATCGATGAGCCCTTTGGAAAAACCGAGCTCATAGGACTCGGTGCCGACGGCATATTCACGGATCAGAATCAAATGATCGTCAACAATGGGGATAATCATCACTGCCTCACGCGTGGAAGGACGCATCCTTTCATAAACGCGGCGCTCGCCATTGCTGAATTCCAGGTCCACACTTTCCACATTAAACAGCCGCGAACGGGCAACCGTTTCAACTTTGTGGATGATGGGTTTTATTAATGGTTTATCCATGATGACCTGTGTTTGCTGTGGTAACAGGGTAATTGTGCGACATGCCGCACAGTTTAGGCAATTCCTGGCGTCATGTATTTACATTTGCGTAACTTTCAGCATCAGCCACTTTTTTGAATAAAAAGTCAATACCTTGCAATGGATTTGAGAATTTGCTGATATTCGCTTGCATTGACCTCTGATATGCTCAAAAGTTGCGTCAGAACGTAAGAAATCTTTCAAGATCCTGATGATGCGTGCCGATAGCTAACTACGGGCTCACGTTCTGGGTTAACGAGCAACCGACGAAACCTGTAAGAATAAGTATGATGGGAAAAGCATGGGCACCTTTTTGATTTTTTTCGCTGCTATGCTGGCCTGCGCATTGCTTGCAGGGTGGTTTTATCGACAGCGCAGACAGCATGGACGACTCCCCCTCCTGCACGCCTTCAGCGGTGCGACCACGCGTAAACTGACCCAGGATGAACGTGCCGCCGTTGAACATTATCTGGAAGGCATGACCCGCATTCTGGAAGTGCCCGCTTCCGGCTCCTCTGTCGCCCCTGGCGCCATCACGCTAAACGCCCAGAGTAATACCGTCTATAGCTTCACCCAGTCGATTACCCGCTACGGCATCACAACCGACGATCTGAACAAGTGGCGCTACTTCCTGGATTCCGTTGAAATTCACCTGCCTCCCTTCTGGGAGCAGTACATTAATGACGAAAACGAAGTCGAACTGATCCACACGGACTCTCTGCCGCTGGTGATCTCCCTGAACGGCCACACTCTGGGTGACGCCAGGCAGGAAGCGAAAGGCTACGCCCTGGAGCAGCGCTCGTCGACGCAGGCGTCTATTCGCGGTGAAGAGAGCGAGCAGATCGAACTGCTGAACATTCGTCAGGAAAGCCGCGAAGAATATGCATTAAGCCGCCCGGACGGTCTGCGTGAAGCGCTGCTTATCGTTGGCGCATTTTTCCTGTTTTTCTGCGCATTAATGGCGCCCGAAGTCTTTGTCCCGTGGGTGACCGGTATCGCAACTTTGCTGCTGGGGTTTGGCCTTTGGGGCGTGTTTGCTCCGCCGTCCAAAACCTCGCTGCGGGAAATTCACTGCCTGCGCGGAACCCCGAAACGCTGGGGGCTGTTTGGCGAGAATGACCAGGAGCAAATCAACAACATTTCGCTCGGCATTATCGACCTGATTTATCCGCGCCACTGGCAGCCGTTTATCGCTCAGGATCTCGGCCAGCAAACGGACATTGATATCTACCTCGATCGCCATGTGGTCCGTCAGGGGCGCTTTTTATCGCTGCATAACGAAGTCAAACATTTCCCGCTTCAGCACTGGCTGCGCAGCGCCATTATTGCCATCGGCGCCCTGCTGATTGGCGCGATGCTGTGGATTAGCGTGCCGCTCAGCATGCCGTTCAAATTTACGCTTTCCTGGCTGCAGGGCGCGCAGACTATCGAAGCCACCACGGTGACTCAGCTCGATCGGGCAAACGTGCGTGTCGGCGATACGCTGCACATTTCGGGCACTGGCATGTGTAATATCCGTTCGCAGGGCACGTGGACCGCGCAGAATAGTTCGCCGTTCACGCCCTTTGACTGCTCGCAGATTATCTGGAACGACGCCCCACCGTTGCCGCTGCCGGAATCCGATATCGTCACGAAAGCCACAGCGCTGATGCAGGCGGTAAACCGTCAGTTGCACCCGAGCCCGGACGACAGCTCGCGCGTCAGTCCGGCGCTGCGTTCAGCCATTCAAAAATCAGGGATGGTTCTGCTGGATGATTTCGCCGATATCGTGATGAAAACGCAGGATCTCTGCTCTGCTGAAGACGACTGCTCACGCCTGAAAACGGCGCTGGTCAACCTCGGCAATACCCGCGACTGGGAAACGCTGACCAAGCGCGCCCGCTCCGGAAAACTTGATGGTGTGAACGTGCTGCTGCGCCCGGTGAGTGCCGAATCACTCGATAATCTGGTGACAACATCTACCGCACCGTTTGTGATGCGTGAAACGGCTCGCGCCGCCCAGGCGTTAAACAGCCCGGCGCCGGGCGGTTTCCTGATCGCCAGCGATGAAGGGAGCGATCTGGTCACGCAGCCGTGGCCATCCGTCAGCCTGTATGATTTCCCGGCGCACGAACAGTGGAGTGAATTCCAGCGCCTGGCAGGCATGCTGATGCACACGCCGTTTACCGCTGAGGGCATCGTCACCAACCTCACCATCGACGCCAACGGCACCAAACATATCAATCTGCACCGCATCCCGGACAGCGCCGGACTCTGGCGCTATATCAGCACCACGCTGCTCATGTTGACCATGCTGGTGTGCGTTATCTGGAACGGGATCCAGGCGATTCGTCGCTATCAGCGCCATCGCATCCGCATGGCGGAAATCCACGCCTACTACGAAAGTAGCCTCAACCCGAGCCTGTTAACGTCTCAGGATCTGCTGCATCAGGATGCCGAAGAGCGCTAAGTCGCCCGGCTCCCGCTGTGCTACCCTGACGCGCATTCTTTTGGCTGGAGACGCAGCATGCATTTTGATATCGCCTGGCAGGAAGTAGACACCGTTCTGCTGGATATGGACGGCACCCTTCTTGATCTCGCCTTCGACAGCTATTTCTGGCAGCAGCTGGTGCCGGAAACCTACGGCGCTCAGCACGGCCTGAGCCTGGCGGACGCTCGCGAGCGTATCGGTCAGGAATATCACGCCGTGCAGCATACGCTAAACTGGTACTGTCTGGATTACTGGAGCAAGCGGCTCGGTCTGGATATTTGCGCCATGACCACCCAGCAAGGCCCCCGCGCCGTGCTGCGCGAAGATACCGTGCCGTTTCTGGATGCGCTCAAAGCCAGCGGCAAACGCCGTATTTTGTTAACCAACGCGCATCCGCATAACCTGGCGGTGAAGCTGGAACACACCGGTCTGGCCTCGCACCTTGATTTATTACTTTCCACCCACACATTTGGTTATCCGAAAGAAGATCAGCGCCTGTGGCAGGCCGTTGCCGAAGAAACCACGCTTGATGCGCATAAGACGCTGTTTATTGATGACAGCGAACCGATCCTGGATGCCGCTGCGCTGTTTGGGATTCGTTACTGCCTTGGCGTTACGAATCCAGATTCTGGCGTCGCGGAAAAGCAGTACCAGCGCCACCCGGCATTGAATGATTATCGTCGCCTGATCCCCGGGATCCGGTGAAGGAGAAGCCATGAAAGAGAAACCCGCTGATGCCGTCCGGCTGGATAAGTGGCTCTGGGCGGCCCGCTTTTACAAAACCCGTGCGGTTGCACGAGAAATGGTGGAAGGCGGCAAGGTGCACTACAACGGACAGCGCAGCAAACCCAGCAAAGTGGTGGAGATGAACGCCACGCTGACGCTACGCCAGGGTAACGATGAGCGCACGGTGATTATCAAAGGCATCACCGAACAGCGCCGCCCGGCCACGGAAGCCGTTTTGCTGTATGAAGAAACGGCTGAGAGCATCGAAAAAAGGGAAAAAGTGGCCCTTGCCCGCAAGCTGAACGCGCTGACCATGCCACACCCGGATCGCCGCCCTGATAAAAAAGAGCGGCGTGACCTGATGAGATTTAAACATGGGGACAGTGAGTAACGGTTCCCTTAAGAGAGAAAAAGATGATTCAACACGATCAAATGCACCGCTATCTGTTTGAAAACGTGGCCGTTCGCGGCGAACTGGTCACCGTCTCTGAGACGTTGGAGCAGGTGCTGGCTAACCACAACTATCCGCAGCCGGTGAAAAACGTGCTGGCCGAACTGCTGGTCGCCACCAGTCTGCTGACCGCTACGCTTAAGTTTGCCGGCGACATTACCGTGCAGCTTCAGGGTGACGGCCCAATGTCGCTTGCGGTTATCAACGGCAACAACAATCAGCAGCTGCGCGGTGTGGCGCGCGTTCAGGGCGATATCCCGGAAAACGCCGATCTGAAAACGCTGGTCGGCAATGGCTATCTGGTGATCACCATTGCGCCGGAAGAAGGCGAGCGCTATCAGGGCGTGGTGGGCCTGGAAGGCGATACGCTGGCCGCCTGTCTGGAAGATTACTTCCTGCGCTCAGAGCAGCTGCCGACGCGTCTTATCATTCGTACCGGCGAGCATGAAGGGAAAATGGCCGCAGGCGGGATCCTGCTGCAGGTGATGCCTGCTCAGAACGCGCAGGCCGAAGACTTTGAGCATCTCGCCACGCTGACCGACACCATCAAAGGCGAAGAGCTGTTCAGCCTGCCAGCAAACGATGTGCTGTGGCGTCTTTATCACGAAGAAGAAGTGACGGTCTATGAACCTCAGGCGGTCGAGTTCAAATGCACCTGTTCACGTGAACGCTGCGCCGGGGCGCTGAAAACCCTGCCGGACGAAGAAGTGGACAGCATTCTGGCGGACGACGGCGAAATCGACATGCACTGCGACTACTGCGGTAGCCATTACGTGTTTAACGCCATGGATATCGCCGAGATCCGTAACAACGCTTCTCCGGCGGATCCTCAGGTGCACTGATAGGTCCGGTCAGGATCGGCGCTGTCTGGCGCTCTCACCCCGGCCGTCTCCAACAGGGAGAGGGTGCAAACACTAAAAACGACAACCGGAGTTGCCGTTTTGCTTTCAGCTCTGTGCGGCCTGATGCCCTCACCCCGGCCCTCTCCCACAGGGAGAGGGTGCAAACACTAAAAACGACAACCGGAGTTGCCGTTTTGCTTTCAGCTCTGTGCGGCCTGATGCCCTCACCCCGGCCCTCTCCCACAGGGAGAGGGTGCAAACACTAAAAACGACAACCGGAGTTGCCGTTTTACAGTTTACCTCGAGAAGTGAATCGATTTTTACTGTAACGCTTTCGTCACTTTCTTTCAGGAATGCGATTACATTCACATTCCATCAGTTCATTAAACCATTTATTAACCGTTTAAGAACATTTCCCCCCAATCAAAAACGTTTCCTGCCATAATCTGTCTCGCCTCGTGACAGGAGTCACCGTGTTTTCCGTTAGTTTGACGAGAGTCCGGATACGCAAATCTATGAGCCTGGTCGCGGTCAAAACCCCACGAAAAACCCTACAATGTTTGGCAGTACATATTGGCTAAGGAGCAGTGACATGCGTGTTAATGGTATTACCCCGCAGGATCTCAAGGCTTATGGTATCAACGACGTCCAGGATATCGTTTACAACCCCGACTACGACACGTTATTTGAGGAAGAGCTCAATCCCAGCCTGGAAGGGTACGAGCGCGGCGTTCTGACGAATCTCGGTGCAATCGCCGTCGACACCGGTATTTTTACCGGCCGCTCGCCGAAAGATAAATACATCGTCCGTGATGACACCACTCGCGATACCGTGTGGTGGGCTGATAAAGGCAAAGGTAAGAACGACAATAAGCCGCTCTCTCCAGAAACCTGGCAGCAGCTCAAAGGACTCGTCACCCAACAGCTTTCCGGTAAGCGTCTGTTTATCATTGATGCTTACTGCGGCGCTAACGCGGACACCCGTCTGTGCGTGCGCTTTATCACCGAGGTGGCCTGGCAGGCGCACTTCGTCAAAAACATGTTCATCCGCCCGACCGACGAAGAACTCACAACCTTCAAGCCTGACTTCGTGGTGATGAACGGCGCGAAATGCACCAACCCGAACTGGCAGGAACAGGGTCTCAACTCCGAGAACTTTGTGGCTTTCAACCTGACCGAACGCATCCAGCTGATTGGCGGGACCTGGTACGGCGGCGAGATGAAAAAAGGCATGTTCTCGATCATGAACTACCTGCTGCCGCTGAAGGGCATTGCCTCCATGCACTGCTCGGCGAACGTCGGCGAGAAAGGCGACGTGGCGGTGTTCTTCGGCCTTTCCGGCACGGGGAAAACCACGCTGTCCACCGATCCAAAACGTCGCCTGATTGGCGATGACGAACACGGCTGGGACGACGACGGCGTCTTCAACTTTGAAGGCGGCTGCTACGCGAAGACCATTCGCCTGTCGGAAGAAGCGGAGCCAGACATCTATCACGCCATTCGTCGCGATGCGCTGCTGGAAAACGTGGGCGTGCTGGCCGACGGCACCATCGATTTTGACGATGCGTCCAAAACCGAAAACACCCGCGTTTCCTACCCGATTTACCACATCGACAACATCGTGAAGCCGGTATCGAAAGCAGGCCATGCAACGAAGGTCATCTTCCTGACTGCCGATGCGTTTGGCGTGCTGCCTCCTGTTTCACGCCTGACGGCAAACCAGACGCAGTATCACTTCCTGTCTGGCTTTACCGCCAAGCTGGCAGGCACCGAGCGCGGCGTCACTGAGCCAACCCCAACCTTCTCTGCCTGCTTCGGCGCAGCTTTCCTGTCGCTGCACCCAACGCAGTATGCCGAAGTATTGGTGAAGCGCATGCAGGATGCCGGCGCGCAGGCTTATCTGGTGAACACCGGCTGGAACGGCACCGGCAAACGTATCTCCATTAAAGATACGCGCGCTATTATCGACGCCATCCTCGACGGTACGCTGGACAACGCCGAAACCTTCACCCTGCCCATGTTCGACCTGCAAATCCCAACCGAACTGCCGGGCGTGGATACGCATATTCTGGATCCGCGTAACACCTACGGCTCGCCGGAACAGTGGCAGGAAAAAGCAGAAACGCTGGCGAAGCTGTTCGTTGAAAACTTCGAGAAGTACACCGATACGCCAGCAGGGGCGGCATTGGTGGCTGCAGGGCCTCAATAAGCAAAAAAGCCTTCCATTGCGCGGAAGGCTTTTTGTTTGTGCCCTCTCCATACCGGAGAGGGCCGGACAGCAATCAGCTCAGAAGTGAAAACGCAATCATCCCGACAATCGCGCCCACGGTCCCCAGAATGGTTTCCATCAGCGTCCAGGTTTTCAGGGTTTGCGCTTCGGTGGCGCCGGTAAATTTACCGAACAGCCAGAAGCCTGCGTCATTCACGTGGCTCACCACGATCGAACCACCGGCGATACAGATAGAGAGTGCCGCCATCTGTGCACCGCTGTAGTGCAGCTGTTCGATAACCGGCATCACCAGACCAACGGCAGTCAGACAGGCGACCGTTGCAGAGCCCTGAATAATGCGCACCGCCGCAGCCAGCACGAAGCAGGTAATCGCAATCGGCAGACCCATGCCGGTCAGCGCTTCGCCGAGAGCCGGGCCAACGCCGGAATCCACCAGCACCTGTTTAAACACGCCGCCCGCACCGATAACCAGCAGAATAATCCCCGCAGGCTGCAGAGCAGCGCCACAGATTTCCATAACGCGGTCTTTCGGCATACCCTGACGCATCGCCAGGCCGTAAATTGCCACCAGACACGCCACCAGGATCGCGGTGAACGGGTGGCCGATAAACTCGAACCACTCATAGGCCGTTGACCCCTGAGCAACAAAGTGGGCAGCGATGGTTTTCAGGCCAACCAGCACCAGCGGCAGCAGGATCAGCGCCAGGCTGAAGCCGAAGCTCGGCATTTTGCCTTCGCCCAGGTGCGGCTCAGAGATATCGTCAGGAATGTGAAGTTCAACGTAGCGACTGATGAAGTTACCCCACAGCGGTCCGGCGATAATCATCCCCGGAATGGCTGCGCAGAGACCAATCAGGATCATCCAGCCGAAATCGGCGTGCATTTGTGAAGCCAGCAGCATCGGTGCAGGCCCTGGCAGCAGGAATGCCGCCGCGGCAGCGACGCCCGCAAACAGAGGAATCACCAGTTTAACCAGGTTGGTTCCGGTGTGGCGTGCCATCGAGAACGCGACGCTGATCAGCAGCACAATCGCCACTTCGAAGAACAACGGCAGCGCACAAATCAGCCCCGCAAGGCCAATGGCGTAATGCGCCCGGCTGTGGCCAAACGATTTCAGCATCTTCACGGCAATCTGATCGACGGCACCCGTCTCATGCAGAATTTTGCCGAACATCGCCCCTAAGGCGACAACAATGGCCAGGAAGCCGAGCGTGCCGCCCATTCCTTTTTGCATCGTGTCCGCGATTTTATCAAGCGGCATCCCGGAGAAAAGGCCTGCGCCAATCGACACCACCATCAAAGCCACGAAGGCGTGCATACGCGCCTTCATCACTAAAAACAGCAGGAGCAGAACGGAGCCGACTGCTGTTAACACTAACGTTAATGTCGTCACTCTTTACTGCCTTTGTTAATCAGTTCAATGGTGCTGGCGACAACGCCATCCAGCGGCTGGTCAATATCGACCACCAGAACATCCGCTTCGGTTGCGTCTGGCTCTTGCAGAGTTTCGAACTGAGTGACCAGCATCTGCGTTTTAAAGAAGTGCCCTTTACGCGCTTTGAGGCGGCTTTCGATCACGTCGAAATCACCCTTCATATAGATAAAGGAGAGGTTTGGATTGCCCTCGCGCAGAATGTCGCGATAGCTTTTCTTCAGGGCAGAACAGACGATCAGCGACACTTTGTTGGTGCGCTGCATCGCGAAAGCGGCATCGTTCAGGGCCTGCAACCACGGTTTACGATCGTCGTCGTTCAGCGGTTCACCGGAGGACATTTTGACGATATTACGACGCGGGTGGAGGAAGTCGCCGTCAAGAAACGCGGCATGCAGTCGATACGCCACTTCGCTGGCGACGGCGGATTTGCCGCTGCCAGAGACGCCCATCAGAACGTAGACATGGTGATCATGGTTAGTCGTGCTCAAAGCGTTGCTCCCACAAGTTCATTTTGTTACGGGTAACTGTTATCGGTAACATTGTCCTGCCTGACCAGTGGGGAAGCAATAACCATCCGGACGATAAACCGCGTTGTGTGATCTACTTCAAATTTGCAGGTTTAAATAGATCCACCCGGTGACAATGTGAAACCTAAATCTAACATCTTAGGCGTAACCATTTCACCCCGGATGCGGGCCAGCAGGCGCTCGGCGCCAATTCTGCCCATCCGCTCACGCGGGGTCAGGACGCTGGCGAGACGAGGCTCCATGACCTGGCCAATATCGTGACCGTGGAAACCGGCAATCGCTATGTCACCAGGAATGCTCAGCCCCAGGCGCTGGCATTCGAAGGCAGCCCCTACCGCAAGGTCATCGTTCGTACAGAAGATACCGTCGAGCTGCGGGTACTCACGGCGCGCCTGGCGCATCAGCTCAATGCCAGAAGAGTAGGACGAGGATTGCTCAACCATCACGCTGTAAGGCGTTAAGCCCGCATCGCGCATCGCCTGTTCGTAGCCCTGCTGTTTGATGATAGTACGTTCATCCAGACGCGCACCGAGATAGGCGATATGACGATGGCCGCGCGAAATAATGGTGGCGGTCATCTGGCGGGCGGCTTCAAAGTTGTCGAATCCGACGGCGATATCAATGCACGGCGACTGACTGTCCATCAGCTCCACCACCGGAATACCGGCAACTTCAATCATCTTACGGGTCCGCGCCGTGTGGGTGCGTTCTGACAGGATCAGGCCGTCGATATTCCACGAGAGCATCGATTCCAGACGCTCTTCTTCCATCTCCGGCTTATAGCCGTAGTGAGCGAGCATCGCCTGATAGCCGTAGGCATCGGTTACGCTTTCGATGCCTTTCAGCACTTCGGCAAACACCTGGTTGGTTAAGGACGGGAGAAGCACGCCAATCGCACGGCTGGTGGAGTTGGAGAGAATATCGGGGGCGCGATTGGGGATGTAACCCAGTTCATCAAGGGCAATCGCAATCTTGCCACGCAGCGCGACGGAAACCTGTTCCGGGTTACGCAGAAAACGGCTGACCGTCATTTTGGTCACGCCGACGCGATCGGCCACATCCTGAAGTACGGGTCTTTTCTTTTTCATCGTCCAGAGGGTGATAAAGGGGGAGACATTTCGCCAGTTTATCATGGACGTGACGGAACCTTCCCGCGAATACGGGAAGGTTCGATGATTTATTTAATCAGGATCATACCGGCGGCAGATCGAACAGCAGAATTTCCGCTTCGCTGTCGGCGTGAACCGAAAGCGCCTGCTCGTCCCAGATAGCCAGGCCATCTGCGGTGGTGGCTTTGGTGCCATTGATAGAGACTTCACCTTTCACCACCTGGATCCACACGCGGCGGTCAGCGGCAATCTGGTGCACCGACTGCTCGTCTTTCGCCAGCGCCCAGCGGTACAGCTCCATATCCTGATACACCTTCAGCGAACCGTCGCGCGCATCCGGCGACAGCACCAGCTGTTTGCCCCGATCGGCGTCAAAGCGGCCCTGCTCGTAGCGTGGCGTGATCCCGGTTTCTTCAGGAATGATCCAGATTTGATACAGGTGCAGTTTTTCCGTTTTGCTCGGGTTGTACTCCGAGTGACGGATCCCCGTCCCGGCGCTCATTATCTGGAATTCACCGGCAGGCACCTGCTCTTTGTTGCCCATGCTGTCCTGGTGTTCAACGGCGCCTTCCAGCACGTAAGTCAGGATTTCCATGTCTTTGTGCGGATGGGTGCCGAAACCCTGCCCGGCATCAATCACGTCGTCATTAATCACGCGAAGCGCAGAGAAGCCCATGAAGTTCGGGTCGTAATAATCAGCAAAAGAAAAAGTGTGCCAGGAGTCCAGCCAGCCGTGATTCGCATGGCCACGTTCGTTTGCTTTGCGTAAGTAGATCATGATGTCTGAGTCCTTGTTCGTTTCGATGGATACAGTGTGGACTCGAATGCACAGGGATGATAGTGGGTGGAAATTGACTCCTCTGTTCAAAATTTATGAACAAGAGCAGAGGAGCCTTCAGCGGTTATTTGGCGAGGGTTATCGTGGCCGGACTGGCCTGTTCAAAGCCCCGTTCGAGGATCTCAAGATTGGTCAGAGCTTCAGATTCCTTGACGAAATTCGGCGCACCGTTTTTCAGCGTCTCGTACAGCGCATCGTACACGCGACCATAGTCGCCCACCTCCGGTTTAACCTCTTCACGCACCGACACACCTTCAGCATTCATGTACTCAAGCAGTCCAATGCTGTCGTCGGCGCCAAAGCCCGGTTCGCCCGGCATAATATTGGCTTTGAGGCTGGTTTCCTGCTGATCGATGCCGTATTTCACGAACGAGCCTTTGGTGCCGTGCAGGATAAATTTCGGGTAGTCGATTTTCACCAGATGGCTGGTTTTGACGATGGCCTTCAGGTCGCCATAGAACAGCTGTGCCTCAAAGGTATCGTCCGGGTTGGCTTTATTACGCAGGCTGCGAATGTCGTACGCCACGTGGTCCGGGCGGCCAAACAGCGAGATGATCTGGTCCATCGTATGCACGCCAAGGCCATAAAATGCGCCGTCCTGCGGCAGTCCGGGCTTCGTTTCGGCGACGGGGCGATACATGTCGAAATGGCTTTCGATTTCAACCAGTTCACCAAGCTTGCCGCTCTCAATCACTTTTTTTGCCGTCAGGAAGCAGGAGTCAAAGCGACGGTTCTGATACGGAGTGACCGTCAGCCCTTTCGCTTTCGCCAGTGCGAACAGCTCTTTCGCTTCAGCGAGCGTCGGGGTAAACGGCTTCTCGACCAATACGTTTTTGCCCGCTTCCAGCGCGCGTTTCGCGTAGTCGAAGTGGCTGTCGGCATGCGTACATACCACCACCAGCTTGACCTGCGGATCGTTCAGGACTTCATCGAGGGAGCTTGTGAAGTGAATATGCTGATACTGCGGATGCTGTTCCTCTGGCTTCGCGCTGCGGCGATAGATGTGCGCCACGTGCCAGCTGTTTTTACGGTTGAGAACGTAAGGAAGGTGATAGCGGGTGGTGCTTTTTCCGAAACCAATAAATGCGCAGTGTAGGGTCATGATGTGTTCCTTCTGATACTGCTTAACGATAAAAATCGGTTTGCTGCCTGGGAAGGCTCTAGTTATAGAAACTTTGAGCGCCAATTGCAAAATCCCAGAATTTGCTCATCCCGACACTGTGTTACCATCCGGACAGAATATGTCCTGCTAAGGAAAGCGGAAAATCAGAATGCATTCACCCAATCTATTACTCAACTCCGCATTATTTTTTTGGCTAATGTCTCTTGGTTTATGGATAAGCAATATGGGTCGTTCGGCATTGCTGACGGCCCTGTTGTCCCTTTTAATGTTCGTGAGTTATTTCTTAAGGAAGGAGCTTAAAACTATGTTTGGAAAAGACAAAAAAACAACAATGACAGAAAAGGTCACGCTACCGGAAGCCGCGCCAGTGCAGGCCAAACCGCCTGAAAGCGTGGAAAGTACCCAGGGAAATACGGTCATTGCCAGCGATGTCTGTTTTGATGGAAACATTAGCGCGACGGGGATGATCTATATTCACGGCAAAGTCCTCGGCAATATCGAATCGAAAACCGGACTCATCAAGGTCATGCGCAACGGCTACGTGGAAGGAAATATTATCGCCAAAGAAGCCGTTATTGATGGCCGCGTGATTGGGCAATGTGATGCCGACTCCATTGATATTCACGAGAACGGGAAAATCACCGGCGCCATTCTCTATCACAACCTGTCCATCAAACGCGGTGGTCAATTTACCGGCCAGTCTGAAGTTCGGCCTGCCACCACCAGCTCAGCAAGCAATGTCATTGATATTATTACGGATAAAGAGAGTGAGTCCGTGAAGGCTGCCGAAGAAGATTTGCTGGAAGCCAGCCATTAAAAAAAAAGCCAGCACCCGGCTGGCTATAAAATAATACTGGAAGCAATGTGAGCAATGTCGTGCTTTCAGGTTCTCCGTAAGGGGTCTCCCTGAACGCATGACAATAATAATCATTATCATTCGCACTTGTCTACTGATTTTTGCAAAAAACAGCAGTTGACGAAAATTTGTGATTCAGAGAGGGTTAAAGGGATAGCTAACCCCAAAGGAGATGAGGAATGAGTGAGACAGTGATTCGCCACGTTGAAGCCGCCGATGCCGAAGCTTTGCAGCAGATGCATACTCATCATGATGTCTATCACTCCACGCTACAAATTCCTCATCCGTCCTTGGACATGTGGCACGAACGCGTCATGCGCAAACCGAACAGGAGACAGCTGGTCGCCTGCATTGGCGATCGGGTGGTCGGCCATCTGGTGCTGGATGTGATGGAAAATCCGCGCCGCAGTCACGTAGCGACTTTTGGGATAAGCATCGCCTCTGAATTCCAGAATCGCGGCGTCGGCAGCGCGCTGATGCGCGAGATGGTGGACCTGTGCGACAACTGGCTGCGCGTCGAACGCATTGAATTAACGGTCTTTGTCGATAATCCTGGTGCGATGGGCTTATACCGGAAGTTCGGGTTCGAGGTGGAAGGTACCGGCAAAAATTATGCGCTGCGTAACGGCGAGTACGTGGATGCTTACTATATGGCACGGATGAAGTCAGTTTAAGAAATTGCCCGGTGGCGCTTCGCTTATCGGGCATACAATTTCTTATGAAAACCCTAACGGAACCGATAGTAAGATCACTGGTGGCATTCCGCGCACCAGACTATTCATATTCCCCGTAAAGGAAATCAACGATGGATATTTCTCAAATCGAATCAATGTCAACGGCCATGGATCAGATGCAATTCCGCAGCGAAGTCGGCACTCTGGTGATGAAAAAATCACTTGATGCTCAGTCGGAAGCAGCAACGGCAATAATACAGTCAATTCCTCAGCTCCCCGCAAACCCTGCAATCGGTCGGAACATTAACGTTACCGCCTGACAGCTGCCCGCCCTGTCGGGCGGGCTCGTGAATTGCGGGGGAATTAATACCCTGCCGTCAGGTCATCCACGGTACGCGGATCCGATGCGCCATACAGCGCGCCGTCCGGGCCAACCATTATGCTCTGGGTACTGCCCATCGCCTCTTTCACCGCCACTTTCTGCCCTTTCTCCTCGAGCAGCTTCAGCGTATCCGGGCTAAAGCCCTTTTCCACCCACAGCTCGTCCGGCAGCCATTGATGATGGAAGCGCGGCGCGTTGGTGGCTTCGGCGACGTTCATACCGAAATCAATAGTATTCACCACCATTTGCAATACGGTGGTGATAATGCGGCTACCGCCCGGGCTGCCGGTGACCAGCCAGGTTTTGCCGTCCTTCACCACAATCGTCGGTGACATTGACGACAGCGGGCGCTTCTTCGGCCCGACGGCGTTGGCATCGCCGCCCACCAGCCCGTAGACGTTCGGCACACCGGGCTTCGCCGAGAAGTCGTCCATCTCGTTATTCATCAGAATGCCGGTGTTACCCGCCACAATGCCGGTGCCGAAGGTCGTATTGAGCGTGTACGTCACCGCCACCGCGTTACCGTCTTTATCCACCACCGAGAAATGCGTGGTCTGATTACTTTCATACGGGGCCAGCTTGCCCGGACGGATCTGACTCGACGGTTTCGCCTTGTTGACGTCAATCTCCTGCGCGATGGACTTCGCATAGGCTTTGCTGGTCAGCGCCTGCCACGGTACCTTCACAAAATCCGGATCGCCGAGGTATTCCGAACGGTCAGCGTAGGCGTGCTTCTCCGCTTCGGCCATGATTTGCATTGCATCGGCGCTGCCGAAGCCGTACTTCTGCATATCGAAGTTTTCCAGAATATTGAGGATCTGCACGATATGGATCCCACCGGAGGAGGGCGGCGGCATGGAGTAAACCTGGTAACCACGGTAATCACCGCTAATAGGCTCACGCTCCACGGCTTTGTAATTCGCCAGATCCTCTTTGGTCATCAGTCCGCCGTGCTTCTTCATCTCATCGGCAATCTGATCGGCAATCGTGCCTTTATAAAACGCATCCGGACCATTTTCAGCAATCAGCTCAAGGCTTTTTGCCAGATTGGCCTGCACCAGCCGGTCGCCTTTTTTCAGCGGCTCGCCATCCTTCCAGAAGATGGCTTTACTGTTTTCGTGATTCGGGATGACTTCGCTGCCGTAGGTTTTCAGATCGTCGGCCAGCGCATCGTTAACGGTAAAGCCCTCTTTCGCGAGTTTAATCGCCGGGCGCACAACCTTGTTAAGCGGCATCGTGCCGTACTCTTTCAGCGCCAGCGAGAAGCCCGCAACGGTGCCCGGCGTTCCGGAAGCAAGATGAGAGGTCAGCGATTTTTTGCTGTCCGGGTTGCCCTGATCGTCGAGGAACATATCGCGCGTGGCCTGCGCAGGCGCCATTTCACGGAAATCGATCGCCGTGGTTTTACCGTCTTTGGTACGCAGCATCATAAAGCCGCCGCCCCCAAGATTCCCGGCCTGCGGGTGCGTCACGGCCAGCGCGTAGCCCACGGCCACCGCCGCATCCACCGCGTTACCGCCCTCTTTCAGAATATCGACGCCGACCTTTGTCGCCATCGCATCCACCGACGCCACCATCCCCTTCTGAGCACGTACCGGATGGAAAACATCCTCTTCAACGCCGTAGGAAACGGCCGGTGCCGGGGTGGATTGCGTGGATGTCGGGGAGGATGATGCGGGAGGTGCCGAGACCGGCGGCGGAGTAGCCGCCGCGCTGAACGTGCTTCCTGCCAGCAGAGCTGCGATGGCTGCTCTGCGCCAAAAATGAGTTTCTGTCATTGTTCTTCTCCAGGTGAAGGGTTTTGCTCCCGCTTAAGCCTGGTTCAGAATTCCTAAAAAATCATTGCAATGGCGAAACAGAGGTAAACTTAAGAGAGCCCCGAAAGGGCAGGAGGAAAAGATGAAAACGATACTCTTTCTGGCGGCACTCGCGCCGTTTGCCGTTTTAGCACAGCCATTTAATACCACTAATAACCCGAATCAGCCCGGATATGTCATCCCCAGCCAGCAGCGGATGCAGACGCAGATGCAGTCTCAGCAAATTCAGCAAAAAGGGATGCTCAACCAGCAGTTGCAGAACCAGACTCAGCTTCAGCAGCAGCATCTGCAAACGCAGATGAACAACAATCAGCAGCGTGTGGTAAATGCACAGCCGGGCCAGCAGGTCCTGCCGAACAACGGCGGCGGAATGCTGAGCGGTGGCAACAGCGACAAAACGCTCGGCAGTTCGCAGGAGCACATGCTGCCGCAGACGCAGAACGGGGACCTGTTAAGCACGCCGTCGAATCCACAGCCGCTGTCACGCTAGCCGTTGCCTGAAATCGAAATCAGGCCCGATAACGTCAATCGCATCCGTGCAGATGCAGTCCACGCCCCAGCGCAGTAGCTCCGCCGCTCGCTGGGGTCGGTTAACGGTATATACCAGAATATGCAGCCCCGCCGCCTTCAACGTTTTCACCCGCGCCTCATCCAGTAGCCTGTGATTCAGGTGAATCGAGACGCAGCCCAGCCGCGTGGTTAACGCCTGCCAGTCATCGCGCCATTCGTCGAGCAGCAGCCCCCGCGGCAGCGCTGGTACGGCAGCCTGCGCCGCTTCCAGCGCATCGATTTCAAATGACGACAGCAATGGCGGCGTCATACCCGCCCACAGTTCACGCGCCGCCAGCGCAACCACTTTGCCCGTCAGCACGCCGGTACCCGTAGTCGGCTTGATTTCAATATTCGCCATCATGCCGTACTCGCGACAGCGTTCCGCCACCTGCGACAGCAGCGGCAACGGCTCGCCTTTGAACTTGCTGCTGAACCAGCTTCCCGCATCAACGTGCAGCAGCTCTTGCCACGTCAGATCGCCTGCCACTCCCCAGCCATTGCTGGTCCGCTCCAGGTTATCGTCGTGCAACAGGAAAATCTCTCCGTCTTTCGACAGCTTGGCATCAAATTCAATCATCGTGTGGCCGTAACGCGCGCCCACGTCGATCGCTGCCAGGGTATTTTCCGGAGCCCGCTTACCGCCGCCCCGGTGGGCGGCAATGCGAGGATAAGGCCAGTTGCTCATACACGTTGTCCTGTTTCGCCATCAAACAAGTGCAGATGATTTTCCGCAAGATGCAGCCACAGCGTAGTACCTGCCTGCGGGCGCTGCTGATGCGGCAGGCGCACCACCATTTTTTGCTCACCAAAGCGCCCATGCGCGAGGTTATCTGCACCTAAAATTTCCAGCGTATCCATCACCAGCGGTACGCCACCTTCGGCCTGCGAGCTTAGCGCAATATGCTCCGGACGGATACCCAGCGTCATTTTGCGCCCGGCATACCCGCGATACTGCCAGTTCAGGGGGAGCGCCATGCCGCTGTCCAGCTCGAAATGGGTGCCGGAAACGCTCACTCGTCCATCCAGCAGGTTCATCGCCGGGCTGCCGATAAAGCTCGCCACAAAGCGCGTCGCGGGCTTCTCATACACTTCAACCGGTGTACCGATTTGCTCGGCGATGCCTTTGTTCATCACCATCACGCGCTGCGCCAGCGTCATCGCTTCTACCTGATCGTGGGTCACGTACAGCGATGTGGTGTTCAGGCGGCGATGAAGCTGTTGCAGCTCAAGACGCATCTGCACGCGCAGCTTGGCATCAAGGTTGGAAAGCGGTTCATCGAACAGGAACACCGCCGGGTCGCGCACAATCGCGCGGCCCATCGCTACACGCTGGCGCTGGCCGCCGGAGAGCTCGCGCGGACGGCGTTTGAGTAGCGCGTCCAGCTCCAGAATGCGCGCCGCTTCTTTCACCCGCTCGGCGATATGCCCTTTGCCCATGCCGCGAATTTTCAGGCCCCACGCCATGTTCTCTTCCACAGTCATGTGCGGATAAAGGGCGTAGTTCTGGAACACCATCGCAATGCCGCGCGCCTTCGGTTCAAGCTCGGTCACGCGCTGGCGGTCGATCCAGATATCGCCGCCGGAGACGCGCTCCAGCCCGGCAACCATACGCAGCAGCGTCGATTTTCCGCAGCCGGAAGGCCCGACCATCACGATAAACTCACCGTCAGAAACGTCCAGCGTCAGCGGCTGAATCACCTGGGTTTTACCGTTGTCCCAGCTCTTGGTTACTGCCTGTAATTTCAGTCCTGCCATCTTATTTCTCACTGTCGACCAGGCCGCGGACAAACGCGCGCTGCATGGCTAAAACGATAATAACGGGCGGGATCAGCGTCAGCAGCATCGCCGCCATCACCTGGTTCCACGCCGTGGTGCCTTCGCCGGTGGCGATCATGCCTTTGATGCCCGCCACCGCCGTGCCGAGATTGACGTCGGTGACGATAAGCAGCGGCCACAGGTACTGATTCCAGCCGTAGATAAAGGTGATCACGAACAGCGCCGCAAGGTTGGTTTTCGACAGCGGCAGCACGATGTCACGGAAAAAGCGCATCGGCGAAGCGCCGTCAATGCGCGCAGCTTCCATCAGTTCATCCGGCAGCGTCATAAAGAACTGGCGGAACAGGAAGGTGGCGGTGGCCGACGCCATCAGCGGCAGCGTCAGTCCGGTGTAGCTGTCGAGAAGCTTGAGGCTGGCGATCACCTCCACCGTCGGGAAAATACGCACCTCAACCGGAAGCATCAGGGTGATAAAAATCATCCAGAAGAACAGGTTACGCAGCGGGAAGCGGAACCAGACGATGGCGAATGCCGACAGCATCGACACCGCGATTTTGCCCACCGTGATGGTGAGCGCCATGATGAAGCTGTTGAGCAGCATCAGCCAGAACGGCGCGCTGTTGGCCCCCACGCCCTGCAGCCAGATGGTTTTCATGTTCTCCAGCAGGTGCGAACCGGGCAGCAGCGTCATCGGCGTGGCGAAAACAGCTTTGTCATCCAGCGTTGCCGCCACAAACGCGACGTACAGCGGGAAGAGGATCACCGCGATCCCCAGAATCAACATAATGTGGCTGAACCAGGTCAGCCCGCGACGATGTTCAATCATTGATAGCGCACCTTACTTTCCACATAGCGGAACTGAACCACCGTCAGCACAATCACCAGCCCCATCAGCACCACCGACTGTGCGGCGGAGGCCGACAGATCCAGCCCGGCAAAACCTTCGCGGTAAATTTTGTAGATGAGCGTGGTGGTGGCCTGCACCGGGCCGCCCGCGGTGGCCGCGTCGATCACCGGGAAGGTATCGAAGAAGGCGTACACCAGATTGACCACCAGCAGGAAGAAGCTCACCGGGGCAATCAGCGGCAGGGCGATAGAGAAGAAGCGCCGAACCGGGCCCGCACCGTCAATGGCGGCGGCCTCCACCAGAGAACGGGGAATGGACTGCAGCGCAGCGAAGAAGAACAGGAAGTTGTAGCTGATCTGCTTCCATACCGAGGCGAATACCACCAGGAACATCGCCTGGCCGCTGTTCTGCGCGTGGTTCCAGCTGTAGCCCATCAGCTCCAGCCAGTGGGTAATCAGGCCGCGCCCTGGGTTAAAGAGGAAAATCCACAGTACGGCGGCGATGGCAGGCGCCACGGCATAAGGCAGCAGCATCAGCGTCTGGTAAATACGGCTGCCGCGTATCACGTAATCCACAAGCGCCGCGAAGAACAGCGACACCAGCAGGCCGCTCACCGTCACCAGGCCGCTGAACCTGATGGTGGTCCAGAAAGCATCGAGGTAATAGCCGTCGTGGAACAGGGCGATAAAGTTGTCCAGGCCGACAAACTGGCTGGAAAGCCCAAACGGATCGACGCTTTGCAGCGAGTACCACAGCGCTTCACCCGCAGGCCAGATAAAGAAGATAACGGTGATGACCAGCTGTGGCGCAACCAGCAAATACGGCAGCCAGCGCGAACGGAACACCGGACGGGATGAGGACATAGGTTTGCTCAAAATAGATGTGCCATGTTCCCCTCTCCCCGGCCCTCTCCCAAAGGGAGAGGGAGAAAGACGGCTCCGAACGAGTCTTCTCCCCCATAGGGAAAAAGAAAGCACCGAACAGATTCCCTCTCCCTCCGGGAGAGGGTTAGGGAGAGGGTGAAACTCAATTAAGACTTCGTCGACTGCTCAAAACGACGCAGCAGCTGGTTACCGCGTTCTACCGCAGAATCCAGCGCCTGCTGTGGCGTTTTCTTGCCGGTCCAAACGCTTTCCAGCTCTTCATCCACGATGGTGCGAATCTGCGGCATATTGCCCAGACGCAGGCCTTTGGTGAACGGCAACGGCGGCTTGTTCAGCATTTGACGAGTGGCGATATCCGCGCCCGGATTCTTGTCATAGAAGCCCTGCTGACGGGTCAGGTCATACGCCGCTTTGGTGATTGGCAGATAGCCGGTTTTCTGGTGCCATTCGGCCGCAATTTCCGGCCTGGTCAGGAAATCGAGGAACTCCGCCACGCCCTTATAGGTCTCTTTGTCCTTGCCCTGCATCACCCACAGGCTCGCTCCGCCGATAATGGCGTTCTGCGGTGCGCCTTTGGCATCAGCGTCGTAAGGCATCATGCCCACGCCATAGTTGAATTTGGCGTATTGACGAATATCTGCCAGCGAGCCGGAAGAAGCGGTCGTTATGGCGCAGTCGCCGTTATAGAACTTCTCGGTGGATTCATCTTTACGCCCGAAGTAGCTGAAATCGCCCTTCTTGTTCAGTGCTTCCAGCATGGCGATATGCTTTACCTGTTCCGGCTTGTTGAATTCCAGCACCGCATCGGTGCCATCGAAGCCGTTGTTTTGGGTGGCGATCGGCAGGCCATTCCAGGCGCTGAAGTTTTCCAGCTGGATCCAACCCTGCCAGCCGCTGGCGTAGCCGCACTTCATTCCGGCTGCTTTCAGCTTCGCGGTGTACGCCGCCAGATCCTGCCAGGTTTTCGGCGGCTGCTCTGGATCTAAACCGGCCTTTTTGAAGGCGTCTTTGTTGTAGTAGAGCACCGGCGTGGAGCTGTTAAATGGCTGGCTCAGCAGGTGTCCGGTCTTAGAATCGGTGTAGTAACCGGAGACGGTCGGCACGAACTGCGACTCGTCAAACTTGATGCCCGCATCGGTAAAGACTTCGTAGACGGGCTTGATGGCTTTCGACGCCATCATGGTCGCCGTGCCAACTTCGTAAACCTGTAAAATAGCGGGGGCGTTGCCGGTGCGGAACGCAGCGATACCCGCCGCCAGGCTCTGCTCATAGTTGCCTTTGTAGACCGGCACAATTTTGTAATCAGGGTGCGCGTCGTTGAAACGCTGCGCCAGAGAATCAACTTCTTTCCCCAGTTCTCCCTCCATGGAATGCCAGAACGGAACGGTGGTGACAGCCATCGCCTGAGAGGCAAACGCCAGTCCCAGCGTGACGGCTAAAGCGGTGTGTCGTAACGATGTCATTCGGTTATCTCTCTTGTTGTGCCGGATGTGCGAAATCACGCGTTTTATGGTCGCGAGGTAACATGACATGCGCGAATGACAGAAAAATAACTGTTTGTTTACAGCTAAGTGACAGCAAGGCGTCAGGGGGATGATGGTTGTGTGAAGGGGGTTGATGTACAAAAAGCCAGGTGGCGGGCTTCGCCTTACCCGGCCTGCTCGATCTGTTCCCTCGCCCCTTTGGGGATAGGGGAAAGAAAGACGGAGTGGCCTGATGCCCTCACCCCACCCCTCTCCCACAGGGAGAGGGTGCAAACATTAAAAACGGCAACCGAGGTTGCCGTTTTGCTTTTATTACCCGCCTAAATAGGCACTCCGTACTGCTTCGTTCGCCAGCAGCGCATCGCCGGTATCGGATAGCACCACGTGGCCGTTCTCCAGCACGTAGCCGCGATCGGCAAGCTTCAGCGCCTGGTTGGCGTTCTGCTCAACGAGGAAGATAGTCATCCCTTCTTTACGCAGCTGTTCGATGGTGTCAAAAATCTGCTGAATGATGATTGGCGCAAGGCCCAGCGACGGCTCGTCCAGCAGCAGCAGACGCGGCTGGCTCATCAGCGCACGACCAATCGCCAGCATCTGCTGCTCGCCGCCGGACATCGTGCCCGCACGCTGAATACGGCGCTCCCACAGGCGTGGGAACAGTTCGTAGACCCACTTGATACGGTCCTGATACTGGCCGCGGTCGGCGAAGAAGCCCCCCATCGCCAGGTTCTCTTCCACGGTCATGCGCGAAAACACACGACGCCCTTCCGGCACGATCGCCACGGCTTCACGCATGATTTTTGCGGTCTGCCAGTCGGTAATATCTTTGCCATCAAAGGTCACGCGACCGCTGGTGGCGCGCGGATCGCCGCAAAGGGTGCCGAGCAGCGTCGTTTTGCCTGCGCCGTTGGCACCAATCAGGGTAACGATCTCGCCCTGATTGATATGCAGGCTGACTTCATGCAGCGCCTGAATTTTGCCGTAGTGGGCGCTGACTTTGTCAAAAGACAACATCACTTTTTCCATTTTAAGCCTCGCCCAGATAAGCACGTATTACGTCAGGGTTATTGCGGATCTCTTCCGGCGTGCCGTTCGCCAGCGGCGTGCCCTGATTCACCACGTAAATGCGATCGGAAATGCCCATCACCAGCTTCATGTCGTGTTCAATCAGCAGAATGGTGGTGTTGTGATGGCTGCGCAGCTCGGCAATCAGCTCATCCAGCTCTTTGGTTTCCTTCGGGTTCAGCCCCGCCGCCGGTTCATCCAGCATCAGAATTTCCGGCTGCGTCACCATGCAGCGCGCAATTTCCAGACGACGCTGGTCGCCGTAGGCCAGGTTGCTCGCCTGACGGTTGGCGTGCGTGAGCAGACCAATACGCTCAAGCCAGGTGGCGGCCCTGTCCAGTGCTTCGCTCTGCGCACGACGAAACGCCGGGGTTTTCAGCAGACCGGAGAACACGCCGGTTTTCAGCTGCTGATGCTGCGCCACCAGCAGGTTCTCAATTACCGTCATTTCGCGGAACAGGCGCACGTGCTGGAAGGTACGCACCACGCCCATTTGCGCAATCTGCTGGCCCGGCAGGCCTTCCAGATGCTTATCGCGCAGCATGATGCTGCCGCCCGTCGGCTTATAAAAACCGGTGAGGCAGTTAAACACCGTCGTTTTGCCCGCGCCGTTCGGGCCAATCAGTGAGACGATTTCCTGCGGGTGCAGGTCGAGGTTGACGTTATTGACCGCCAGCAGGCCGCCAAAACGCATCATCAAACCGTTAACGGATAATAATGGCTGACTCATGCCTGCTCTCCTTTGGTCTGCCCGTTTTTCAGTTTCAGCTGTGGGCGGGTCATCGGCAGCAAGCCTTGTGGACGCCAGATCATCATCAGAACCATCAAACCACCCAGCATTAACATGCTGTATTCATTGAAATCACGCATCAGCTCGCGCGACACCACCAGCAAAACGGCTGCCAGAATCACCGCGAACTGCGAGCCCATCCCGCCAAGCACCACAATCGCCAGCACAAACGCCGATTCGGCAAAAGTGAACGACTCGGGGCTGACGAAGCCCTGGCGGGCGGCGAACAGCGTTCCCGCAAATCCGGCAAACGCGGCGCTGATGGTGAACGCCGTCAGCTTGATGCGCGTCGGACTTAAACCCAGCGAGCGGCAGGCAATTTCATCTTCACGCAGTGCTTCCCAGGCGCGGCCCAACGGCATGCGCAGCAGGCGATTGATCACGAACAGCGTCAGCACCACCAGCAGCAGCGCCACCAGGTAGAGGAAAATCACGCGGTCGTTCGGGTCATACTTTACGTGGAAGAAATTGCTGAAGGTATCCCAACCGCCTTCACGCGCGGTACGGCTGAACTCGAGGCCAAACAGCGTCGGTTTCGGAATCTGGCTGATGCCGTTCGGGCCACCGGTCACTTCGGTGTTGTTCAGCAGCAAAATACGCACGATTTCACCGAAACCGAGGGTCACGATCGCCAGATAGTCACCGCGCAGACGCAGCACCGGGAAGCCAAGCAGGAAACCTGCCGCAGCCGATACCAGGCCCGCCAGCGGCAGACAGGTCCAGAAGCCCAGCCCGTAATAGTGGTTCAGCAGCGCAAAGGTGTACGCACCGATGGCGTAGAAACCACCGTAGCCGAGCACCAGCAGGCCAGACAGACCGACAACGACGTTCAGACCGAGGCCAAGAATGATGTAGATCATCGTCAGGGTGGCGATGTCTACCGTCCCGCGGGATACCATAAACGGCCAGGCTACGGCAATCACCAGCAGCGCAATCAGGAACAGCTTCTGCTTAACGGTGGAACCGTCAATCGCCGGCAGGACAAACTTCGGCCCGGAAACGCTTTTCAGGCTCTTCTGGAAAATCGGGCGCAGCAGCTGGAAGAAGAAGACCACGGCGGTGCCAATAAAAATCCACTGCCAGCGGATATCGGCGGCGGTATCGACCACCAACTTTGTGCCGCTCAGCTCCAGCTGAACGCCCATAAAGACGCCCGCCAGCACGAAGAACATGGCGGCCGAGAGCAGCGCCATCGCAAAATGCATCGGTTTCATACTTTCTCTACCTCCGGACGACC
>NZ_DALZVG010000018.1:0-98549 GCF_032012665.1 Scandinavium sp. | reverse complement strand
TTTGGCGGAAGCGTAGAGATTCGAACTCTAGAACCCTTTCGGGTCGCCGGTTTTCAAGACCGGTGCCTTCAACCGCTCGGCCACGCTTCCTAAGTGAGGCGTACTTTAAACATCAGAAGGCATCCTGTAAACCCCCACCTCGTTCGTTTGCCTGAAAAACAGTCAAATCGTGTTTAATTGGCTTAAATTACAACGCATTGACCAGTATTTCAGCATTTTTACCCGAAAAAATTGCTCAATGCTTTTTGATAAACATATCTTTGGTGTAGTAGAACCCGAGCTTATCCGGCGTGAAGCCACCAACCCAGGGTTTCACCAGGTGGGTACGCACATAGTGATAAACCGGTATAGCCGGAACGTCCTGTGCAAGAATATCTTCTGCTTTCTGGTAATATTCGCCTCGCTTTGCCACATCCGTTGCTTTAGCCGCATCCACCAGCATCTGGTCAAAGGTCGTGTTGCTGTATTTGCTGGTGTTTTCGCTGTCGCCGGTACGGAAGTTGTTCAGGAAGGTTGAAGCATCATCGTAGTCGGCAATCCAGGCATAGCGCACGACGTCAAAGTTACCGGTATGCATGGAGTCCAGCATGGTTTTCCATTCCTGATTTTGCAGCTTCACTTCCACGCCCAGATTTTTCTTCCACATCGAACTGGCGGCAATAGCAATGCGCTGATGAGATTCAGAGGTGTTGTACAGTAGGTTGAAAGAGAGCGGATGATTCTCGCCAAATCCGGCTTCCGCCAGCAGCTTTTTCGCCTCGGCGATACGTTTATCACGCGGCCAGCTGGCGTAGTCAGGATTTTTCAGACTGACGCCGCCGATTTCCGGCTGGCTGATTAACCAGGCCGGGCGCTGCCCCTGCCCCAGCACTTTGTCAGCGATGATGTCTTTATCCAGCGCCATATTCAGCGCACGACGCACGCGCGCGTCGTTAAACGGTGCTTTGGTCGTATTGAACTGATAGTAGTAGGTGGCAAGCTGCGGCGAAACGTCCAACTGGCTGCCCATGGTCTTTTTCAGCTGCGCAAACTGGTTAATCGGAACCGTATAGACAATATCGATCTCCCCTGCCTTATAGCGATTCACATCCGCCGCTTCAGAGGCAATCGGCAGATAGGTCACTTTATTAATCACCGTATGTTCATTATCCCAGTACTTCGGATTACGTTCTGCAACGATACGTTCATTCACCACCCATTGCGTCGGCTTGTATGCGCCGCTCGTGACAATGTGCTGCGGCTGAGTCCACTTGTCGCCAAAGCGCTGCACCAGTACCGGATCGACAGGAACCATCACATAATGATCGAGCATAGAAAGAAACGCGGCATTCGGCTGGGAAAGCGTGACCTGTAGCGTGTTGTCATCCAGGGCTTTTACACCTAATGCGTCGGGTGATTTTTTACCAAGGGCAATGTCTGCAGCATTCACGATATGCATATTTCCGGGATAGCTGGCATACGGGGAGACAGTTTTGGGATCAACCAGACGCTGCCAGCTCCAGACCACATCCTGTGCGGTGATCGCGGTTCCGTCAGACCAGGTAATGCCCGGGCGCAGGTGGAAAGTCCAGACCGTATTGTCTTTCTCCTCCCACTTTTCCGCCAGGCGCGGTTCTATCGAGCCATCGGCACGCACCGCCACCAGCCCGTCGAAGATGTCTCTGATAATATTGCCCTCGACATCACTTTCCACTTTATGTGGGTCAAGCGTGGCAGGCTCGCTACCGTTATTCCTGACCAGCTCCTGTTTGTCCGCAAGCGCTGTACCTTCCGGCACCTGCGCCGCCCAGCTCAGGGAAGTAGCGCCGAGCAGTCCAGCCAGGAGCAGCACCTGCGTAATAGGGTTGTGCTTTTGTGGTTTCATATCCTTTGCCTTATTGATTTCATTATGGGTGACACCGTTTTCAGTGTTAGCGGTGGTTTCGCAATAAGGCAATATTTTTCAGTAACCTATAAGATGTCGATCTGGTTAACGGCAAAAAAGCAACGAACGTGCTGCGATGAATTTTATCGCCGATATTTTCGTCTACCGGGCAGGGAAAACGGGTCGGTAAAGATGGGTAAAAGCACTAGAGCTTTGGACTTTGTTTACTTATTCTCAGCAGTTATGACAACTGTCTATAAAGAGAGTGACACTATGGATCGTATTATTACCTCGTCGCGCGATCGTTCATCGCTACTTAGCACACACAAAGTCCTGCGTAATACCTATTTTCTGCTGAGCCTGACGCTGGCGTTTTCCGCTATCACGGCGACGGCAAGTACCGTTCTGATGCTGCCTTCTCCGGGCCTTATCCTGACGCTGGTCGGCATGTACGGCCTGATGTTCCTGACCTATAAAACGGCAGACAAACCTGTGGGTATTTTGTCTGCGTTCGCTTTCACCGGCTTCCTCGGTTATATCCTCGGCCCAATGCTGAACGCTTATATCTCTGCAGGTATGGGTGATGTGATCGGCATGGCGCTCGGTGGAACCGCGCTGGTGTTCTTCTGCTGCTCCGCCTACGTGCTGACCACCCGCAAAGATATGTCCTTCCTCGGCGGTATGCTGATGGCAGGGATCGTGGTTGTACTGATCGGTATGGTTGCCAACATCTTCCTGCAGCTGCCGGCGCTGCATCTGGCGATCAGCGCAGTGTTTATCCTGATTTCCTCAGGTGCCATTCTGTATGAAACCAGCAACATCATTCACGGTGGCGAAACCAACTATATTCGCGCCACCGTCAGCCTGTACGTGTCACTGTACAACATCTTTGTCAGCCTGCTGAGCATTCTCGGCTTCGCCAGCAGAGACTAAGACGATTTATGCGTTACCCGGGCCCCGCTTATGCGGGGCTTTGTTTTTTGCTACACTGCGGCGGTTTCTGAAGATGGTTATGAAAAACTATGTTGAATTTTGACGATAAAGAGATCGAGACCGATAACGACGGTTATCTGAAAGAGAGCAGCCAGTGGAGCGAAGGCCTGGCGGAAGTGATTGCCGCAAAAGAGGACATTACCCTCTCGCCTGAGCACTGGGAAGTGGTGCGCTTTGTGCGCGAATTTTATCTCGAATTCAATACTTCGCCTGCCATCCGTATGCTGGTCAAAGCGATGGCCAATAAATTCGGTGAAGAGAAAGGCAACAGCCGCTACCTGTATCGCTTATTTCCGAAAGGCCCGGCAAAGCAGGCCACAAAAATCGCTGGCCTGCCAAAACCGGTGAAGTGCATTTAATAGCGGATCCCAAAGTCGGTCCATGTTTTCCCGGGCTGGTGTGGTTCAGCCAGAACCTTATCCACCCGGGCGCTGCGCGGCCCGCCCGCTTTAAGCCAGGCGATTAGCTGTTCCACCTTTTCCGTTTCCCCGCACGCCAGCACTTCCACACTGCCGTCATCCAGATTTTTGGCATACCCGGTTAGCCCGAGCTTTAACGCTTCACGCTGGGTGCTATAGCGAAACCCGACGCCCTGCACCAGGCCGTGAACCCATGCAATCATGCATACCTGCGCCATACCTGTTCTCCCGGTTAGTCGTTGCATTTCCCCGCTGACGTGGGAAAATGGCGCCCATTTTCTTTGAATCAACAGAATAGCAAATTATGAGCGTACGTTTAGTGTTAGCCAAAGGCCGCGAAAAATCCTTACTTCGCCGCCACCCGTGGATCTTCTCTGGCGCCGTCGCGCGCATGGAAGGCAAAGCCTCTTCCGGTGAAACCATTGATATTGTTGACCATCAGGGGAAGTGGTTGGCCCGCGGCGCGTACTCTCCATCCTCACAAATTCGCGCGCGCGTCTGGACGTTCGATAAAAACGAAACCATCGATATCGCTTTCTTCGAGCGCCGTCTGCAGCAGGCACAAACCTGGCGTGACTGGCTGGCGAAGAAAGATGGCCTCGACAGCTATCGTCTGATCGCCGGTGAATCTGACGGTCTGCCTGGCGTGACCATCGACCGCTTCGGCAACTTCCTCGTACTACAGCTGCTCAGCGCTGGCGCAGAGTACCAACGTGCTGCGTTAATCAGCGCTCTGCAAACGCTCTACCCGGACTGCGCGATTTACGACCGCAGCGACGTCGCGGTACGGAAAAAAGAGGGAATGGAGCTGACCCAAGGGCCAGTAACCGGCGAAATCCCACCTGCCCTGCTGCCGATTGAAGAGCACGGTATGAAGCTGCTGGTGGATATTCAGAACGGTCACAAGACCGGTTACTACCTCGATCAGCGCGACAGCCGCCTGGCGACCCGCCGCTATGTGGCAGACAAGCGCGTCCTGAACTGCTTCTCTTATACCGGCGGTTTTGCCGTCTCCGCGCTGATGGGCGGCTGCCGTCAGGTGATCAGCGTCGATACCTCACAGGAGGCACTGGATGTGGCGAAACAGAACGTCGAACTCAACAAGCTCGATCTGAATAAAGCCGATTTCGTGCGTGACGACGTATTTAAGCTGCTGCGCAGATACCGCGATGAAGGCGAGAAGTTTGACGTGATCGTGATGGATCCGCCGAAGTTCGTCGAAAACAAGAATCAGCTGATGGGCGCCTGCCGCGGTTATAAAGACATCAATATGCTGGCAATGCAGCTGCTGAACCCAGGCGGCGTGCTGATGACCTACTCCTGCTCAGGCCTGATGACCACGGATTTATTCCAGAAAATCATCGCCGATGCCGCCGTAGACGCCGGGCGTGATGTACAATTTATAGAACAGTTCCGTCAGGCAGCCGATCACCCGGTGATTGCAACCTACCCGGAAGGGCTGTATCTGAAAGGGTTTGCCTGTCGCGTCATGTAAGTTGAAAAGTGAAACATTGCCCGCATATTTATTGTCAGTAATGTTTCCCGGGAGGTGACTATGATGATTGCCAGCAAATTCGGTATCGGCCAGCAGGTCCGGCATTCCCTGTTAGGGTATCTGGGCGTGGTGGTGGATATCGACCCGGAATATTCGCTGGAGGATCCGGCGGAAGACGAGGTGGCAGTAAACGATGAACTGCGCGCGTCGCCGTGGTATCACGTGGTGATGGAAGATGATGACGGTCAGCCCGTCCATACCTACCTCGCCGAGGCGCAGCTAAAAAGCGAAGCCTCCGACGAACATCCGGAACAACCTTCAATGGACGAACTGGCCCAGTCCATTCGCCAACAGCTTCAGGCGCCACGCCTGCGGAACTGATCAAAAAACCCCGCGCCTGCGGGGTTTTCTTTTTATTTAGCCAGCCCGAGCCTTGGGATTTCAATCGCCGGGCATCTGTCCATTACGACGTTCAATCCCGCTTCGCCTGCCAGCACGGCGGCCTGTTCGTTAATCACCCCAAGCTGCAGCCACAGGGTTTTCGCCCCAATGGCGATGGCTTCCTGGGCAACGCCCCATGCGGCTTCTGAATTGCGGAATACGTCGACCATATCCACCTTCTCCGGTACGTCCGCAAGGGTGCCATAGCCCTGCTGACCGAGCAGCGTTTTCCCTGCTACCTTCGGCGATACCGGAATCACGTGATACCCCTGATCCAACAGATATTTCATTACCCGGTAGCTTGGGCGATCGGGCTTATCGCTGGCCCCTACCAGTGCGATGGTGCGGGTTTGCTTTAAAATGCCTGCTATATCGTTCTCTTTCATTCTGTCCTCCGGGCAATTTTGCAAAGTGTACGACAATCCAGGCACGTCAGCCATTCAGTCATACCAGAGTATGAGGGCAGAATCGTGGTTTATGTCTATATGTTAATGAAAATCACTTTCGTAAAATTTTGATACACTCTAAGGGCGGGTCCTTTCAGGAGAGCGGGAATGAAAGCAGGATGGGTCGTGGTGTGTCTGTTACTTCTGATGCCTGGCAGCGTTTTCGCCACAACGTTGCGGCTTTCTGGCGACATCAATTTGCTGGTACTGGACGGTAAGAAAGTCTCGAGCCTGCTGCTGCGTGGCGCGGAAAGCCTTGAAGTGGATAATGGGCCGCACCAGGTCGTGTTCCGGGTTGAGAAAATGATTATTCTGCCAGACCAAAATCGACAGCTTTACGTTTCACCGCCGCTTATCGCAAACTTTAATTCCCAGCTTATAGGTCAGATCAACTTCAGCCTGCCAAGACTCGAAACGCTGGAGGACACTCAGGCTTTCACCGACACCCCGCACGTCAGCCTGCTGGACGGCAATGCGATGCCGATCCCGGTCAAACTCGATATCCTTGCGATTACTCAGGCCGGTAGCGACATTGATTATGAGAAGGCCACCACCGCCTGGAACCTCGCCAACAAGCAAACCTCCAGCACTCAGTTCAGCGCAGCCGTGCCAGACGACAGCACGCTGCTGTCGAAAACCAACGAACTGGATAACCCGGCCTTACAGTCGCAAACGCTGACCGAACAGCGGCTGAAATACTGGTTCCAGCTGGCCGATCCGCAAACCCGCCATCGTTTTCTGGAGTGGGTAAAATCGCAACCCTCCTCCTGATATCATGACCCAGCACAGGAAAAAGTATCGTTAGCGCTTGCAGCCATAGTCACTTTCAGTAATCTGTCCGCATCTTGATGATGGGGAAATGATTATGGAACAGACAACCCGCACCCTGCCGGGCCGCAAGCACATCGCCCTGGTGGCGCACGATCACTGCAAACAGATGCTGAAGGCCTGGGTTGAGCGTCATCAGCCGCTGCTGGCTCAGCACGTTCTGTATGGTACAGGCACCACCGGTAATCTGGTGCAGCGCGCAACCGGTCTTGAAGTGAACGCCATGCTGAGCGGCCCAATGGGCGGCGATCAGCAGGTTGGCGCGATGATCGCCGAAGGCAAAATCGACGTGCTCATTTTCTTCTGGGATCCGCTGAATGCGGTGCCGCACGATCCTGATGTTAAAGCCCTTTTGCGTCTGGCAACCGTGTGGAATATTCCGGTGGCGACCAACGTAGCGACGGCGGATTTCATTATTCAGTCACCCAACTTCAACGCGCCGGTAGATATCCAGATACCTGATTACCAGCGCTATCTGGCTGAACGCCTGAAATAACAAAAATCCCCTCAACGAGGGGATTTTTTTCAGGGTTTACGCGCCACCGGCACATCCAGATATTTCAGCGCATCAACAAACGCCGAAGGCTGCTGCTTATTAAACATCAGCCAGACGCGTTCACGCGCACGGGTCATTGCCACATACAGCAAACGCCGCTCTTCCGCATCGGGGAAATCCTCCGGCTGCGGCAGCAATGCCTGCTCCATGATCGATTCCCGCGCGGGAGCCGGAAACGCATCCTGCCCCTCCTGCAATCCGAGAACAATCGCGTAATCTGCCTGCTGACCTTTGCTGGCATGAATGGTCATAAAATCTATCGTAAGCTTCGGCCAGCGCGTCGCCGCTTTGTCGAGCGCCGATGGCTTCAGGTGATGGTATCGCGCCATCACCAAAATTCTCTGCTCCGGTTTGGCGTAACCGCTCAGCTTGTCGAGCAAGGCATCAAGCTGGTCGTCCGGCAGCAGCGTTACCGCTTTTTTATCCCCGGCAGTGAGGCTGTTAAGCGGTTTTCGCAGCTGATGCGGATTTTGTTGAATGAAGCTGTTGGCAACTTCGCCAATACGCCCATTGAAGCGGTAGGTGGTGTCCAGTGCACAGCTGTCTCCTTCACCGAAGGTCTCACTAAAGGCCGTAGTCAGCGAGAGCTGCGCCCCGCTGAAGCGGTATATCGCCTGCCAGTCATCGCCGACGGCGAACAACGTGGTGTGAGAATTCTGTTTGCGCAGCGCCGCCAGTAAAGCAGCACGCTGCGGTGATATATCCTGAAATTCATCAACCAGAATGTGCTTCCATGGGCTGACAAAACGCCCTTTTTCCAGGATGTTGATCGCCTGATGGATAAGCCCGGAGAAATCGACAGCCCCTTCCTCTTTTAAGGCCGTTTTCCAGGCCTTCAGCAGAGGTGCCATCAGCTTGACTCGTTTGCCAAACAGCTCTCGGATCTCGTCAGGAGCGCTGTCGATCATTTCGGCCTGGGAGCCACCGTGCGAGCGCATCAGGCTCACCCAGCGATCGAGACGGCTGCCCATCCGGCGAAGGATCTTCGGATCGTGCCAGTAATCCCCCTCCGGCACCTCCCACTCCATCTCTTCCTCCAGCCACTGTCGCCAGCCTTTAGCCTGAGCCTTTTTCTCCTGACACTGCTGCTGCCAGCAGTCGGTGAACAGCTTCTGCCGGGCCTGAGTGTCATTTTCCAGCTTGCTGACAACCGGCACTTTCTTGCTGCCCTGCTGAATGATGTAGAGCGCCAACGCATGGAACGTTTTTGCGCTAATGTCTTCAGTATTGAGCCGCTCCCGGATGCGGTCGTCCATCTCCTGCGCCGCTTTGCGACCAAACGCCAGAAGCAATATCTGTTCAGCTGCGGCTTCCCCCCGCATCAAAAGCCATCCGGCTCTGGCCACCAGCACTGAGGTTTTGCCACTTCCCGCACCAGCCAGCACCAGCAATGAACGTTCACCGTTGACCACGGCTCTGGCCTGCGCGTCGTTGAGCGGGGAGGATTCGATATTTTTAAAGAAAGCGGAATAGTGCTCGAGCATCATCTCAGTGAAATGCTGGTTGTGTTGAAGACGACTGGCATCCCGGTCTTTCAGCCATGCCTGACACTGCCGCCAGAGTTCACGACAGTTGTCGAAACTCTCGAGTCGACTGACGGGCACCGGAAGCGCTTCCAGCGCCTGGTGAATTTTTTGCCGCACCTGCGCCACTGCCTCGCGAGTGAGCCATTTACCCTGAGCATCAGAGTTGGCAATGAGCGTCAGCTGCCGCGAAAGTACTTCAGCGGCGATAGCGCTCATCTCATCACTCCACTGCTGCCAGCGGGTTTGCAGATGATGGTGAAAACGCTGCGTGTCTGCCCATTCAGTGCCGTGCAGGCGCACGACCTTGTTTTCAGGCAGAACAAACTCCAGCTCGCCCCAGACCAGACCTCGTTTACAGTGGATCGCCGTCAGCTGATTGAAGGGGATCAGGTACTCATGGCGGTCCCCGGAAACCTTTACGCCCGCATTAAGGAGTTCAACCCTGTCATAAGGGTGCTGCGCCATTCGCTTGCCGAGGGCGGTTGCTTTTAGTTCCATGTCTTGCCAAATCCCGGATTTAGACTTATCTCTGACAGTGTAACTGCCAGATTCCAGGTGCTCCAGCGCTAAAAAACGTTACAATCGTCAGGTCTTTCTTTTCACAGGACTGAACAGAGGTCATATGCGCACCGTTCTGAATATTTTGAATTTTGTGTTGGGTGGGTTCGCCACCACGTTAGGCTGGCTGCTTGCGACGGTTGTCAGCATCATACTGGTTATCACTTTGCCGCTGACCCGCTCCTGCTGGGAAATCACTAAGCTGTCGCTGCTGCCATTTGGCAACGAAGCCGTACATGTTGATGAACTGAACCCGAATGATAAAAGCAACCTGCTGAATACTGGCGGTACCGTGCTGAATATTCTTTGGTTCGTTCTGTTCGGCTGGTGGCTATGCCTGACGCATATCGTGGCCGGTATTGCGCAGTGCATCACCATCATCGGCATTCCCGTGGGGATCGCCAACTTCAAGATTGCCGCCATCGCTCTTTGGCCCGTTGGCCGTCGCGTGGTGTCCGTTGAGACCGCTCGTGCAGCACGTGAAGCCAACGCGCGCCGCCGATTCCAGTGACCAGGGCCCGTCATCGCATGCTGAGCCCTTTATTACGTCGTTACACCTGGAACAGCGCCTGGCTGTATAACGCCCGCATTTTTATTGCCCTGTGCGGCACAGTAGCCCTGCCATGGTGGCTCGGTGAAGTGAAGCTTACCATCCCGTTAACGCTTGGCGTGGTCGCTGCCGCCCTGGCCGATCTGGATGACAGGTTGGCCGGGCGACTGCGCAATCTGGTGATTACGCTTATCTGTTTCTTTATTGCATCCGCTTCCGTTGAACTGCTGTTTCCCTGGCCCTGGGCCTTTGCGCTGGGACTCACACTGTCGACCAGCGGGTTTATTTTGCTGGGCGGCCTTGGGCAGCGCTACGCCACAATCGCGTTTGGCGCTCTCCTGATAGCCATCTACACCATGCTCGGTGTGTCGCTTTACGAGCACTGGTATCAGCAGCCTTTACTGCTGATCGCGGGGGCCGTGTGGTACAACCTGCTGACGCTTACCGGCCATCTCATTTTTCCCATTCGCCCATTGCAGGATAACCTCGCCCGCAGTTATGAACAGCTGGCTCACTATCTGGAACTGAAATCCCGCCTCTTCGACCCGGACATTGAGCATGATGCTCAGGCACCTCTGGTGGAACTGGCTATGGCAAACGGACAGCTAGTCGCGACGCTGAATCAAACCAAAGCGTCGTTACTGACGCGTCTTCGTGGCGATCGTGGGCAGCGCGGCACCCGCCGCACGCTGCATTACTATTTTGTGGCCCAGGATATCCACGAACGCGCCAGCTCGTCGCACGTGCAGTATCAGCCCCTGCGCGACAGCTTCCGCTACAGCGATGTGATGTTTCGCTTCCAGCGCTTGCTTTCAATGCAGGCGCAGGCCTGCCAGCAGCTTTCCCGCTCGATTCTGTTGCGTACGCCCTACCAGCACGACTCCCGTTTCGAGCGCGCATTTGCGCACCTGGACGCCGCACTGGAACGTGTGAGCACGACTGGCGCGGCAAAAGAGCAAATGAACGCCCTTGGCTTCTTGCTGAATAATCTTCGGGCCATCGATGCCCAACTCGCCACGATCGAATCAGAACAGCAGATGGCGCTGCCTGAGAATGAAACGGAAACTCAGCTGTCGGACGATCGTCTGCACGGGATGAGCGACGTCTGGCTACGCCTGAGTCGGAATTTTTCGCCGGAGTCAGCCCTCTTTCGTCACGCGGTTCGCATGTCTCTGGTCCTCTGTGCGGGCTACGCATTTATCCAGTTTACCGGGCTGGATCATGGCTACTGGATCCTGCTTACAAGCCTGTTTGTCTGCCAGCCAAACTACAATGCCACGCGACACCGCCTCGCACTTCGCGTCATTGGTACATTAATTGGAGTGGCGATCGGTTTGCCAATCCTGATACTGGTGCCCTCCGTGGAAGGACAACTGTTGCTTATCGTGCTTACTGGCGTGCTCTTTTTCGCTTTCCGAAACGTTCAGTACGCACACGCCACAATGTTTATCACGCTGCTGGTTCTGCTGTGTTTCAACCTGCTTGGTGAGGGATTTGAAGTAGCGTTACCACGTATCATTGATACGCTTATCGGCTGTGGTATCGCCTGGGCAGCCGTCAGTTTTATCTGGCCTGACTGGAAGTTTCGTAATCTGCCGACGGTCATGGCAAGAGCGGTCGATGCCAACTGCCGCTATCTGGATGCGATCCTTGAGCAATATCATCAAGGACGGGACAACCGTCTGGCTTATCGAATTGCTCGTCGTGACGCACATAACAGAGATGCGGAGCTGGCTTCGGTGGTGTCCAACCTGTCAACGGAACCACGCGCTACGGCGCAAATGCGCGAAACGGCCTTCCGCCTGCTCTGCCTGAACCACACCTTCACCAGCTATATTTCCGCGCTGGGGGCACATCGCGAAAAACTCAGTAACCCTGAAACGCTGCTGCTGCTTGATGATGCAGTCTGTTACGTTGACGATGCCTTCCACCATACGCCTTCTGACGAGCAGCGCGTTCAGGCTGCGCTAACTGGGCTCATGGAACGGATACGCCATCTTGAGCCCGGTTCGGAGTCCAAAGAACCGCTGGTGCTGCAGCAAATTGGGCTGATGGTGAGCCTGTTGCCAGAATTTTGCCGGCTGCAGCAGCAGGTTACTCCTCCGTCAGCTTAGTTGTACTTTTATCCAGTAGCCTCTCCGCCAGTTCCTGGAGATGCTGACGGCGAAGCAAGGGGATTCGTGTTGCGTGAATCCCCTGAATCGCGCCTTCAAGGGCGAAGAGGACATTAATGCTGAGATCTTTACGAATGCGGCGAAGGCGCAGCCAGGCCGCTACTGCCCCTAAAGCCTGGAGCATCTCCAGGTCCTGGACTCCGGCCTCCGAGAGCAAAAGTTCCAGCTGAAAAGTAATGTTGGGTGAATTCTTAAGCCGCCGTGGATCGCCGCGTCGTATTTTTTCGCTTTGCGCTCCTTGCAGTGACATCTCTGACATCTTCAAAAGCAATGATCGATCCCGCCAGAGGACTTCGTCTACCAGATAATAGTTGAGAGAGACAGGTCGGCCTCGTTTGTTGAGGGTCAAAAGCCGTCTTGAATTCGTTGTGTAATACCCAGTGGAATACCCAGTGGTTTGCTCGCAAGCCCTGAGATAAAGCTCCCCGTTAGAAACCATCGCAAACACAGTATCATCGATTGAAAGACTGTATCCCCCGAAAAGCGCGCGATGGCGAATAGTGCCCAAAGAGGCAAAGTACTCTTTACACTGATGGATCCGTTTATATGAGACTTTTCCCATGATTCTTCCTATAATCAGGTAGTTAGATGAATGAGTTATGCTAACGGATCCGTTAATAATGAAAATAAGGAACTTCATTTCAGGGGGCAAGCGGTTATTTTCTAAGCCAGGCACTTCTGTGCAATTTTGCGAGGCGCTTTCAGAAAATGAGGTTGATCTTTAGTCCTGCACGGCGTACTGTATATCCATACAGTAACCCACAGGGCGGGATTCACTATGTACACTTCAGGCTATGTAAATCGTAAATCACTGGCGCCGGCAACAGCAACCGTCGGTCAACCGCAGCATAGTACCACTGGGCTTATCAGCGAAGTGCTGTATCGTGAGGATCAACCGATGATGACTCAATTACTGCTGCTGCCACTTTTGCAACAGCTCGGCCAGCAAGATCGCTGGCAACTGTGGCTCACGCCGCAGCAAAAGTTGAGTCGTCAGTGGGTTCAGGCATCCGGTTTACCGCTATCAAAAGTGATGCAGGTTAACCAAATGTTACCAGGCGCGACGCTGGAGTCGATGATTCGTGCCCTTCGTACAGGAAACTACAGCGTGGTCATCGGCTGGGTTGCAGAAGAACTCAGTGAAGAAGATCAGCGTCTGCTCGCAAGCGCAGCGGAGGAAGGGAATGCGATGGGCTTTGTTATGCGTCCTGTCAGGGCGACCTCTCAGCCCACCAGACAGTTTTCTGGCCTGAAAATTCACTCAAACTTGTATCATTAAGTAAATTTAAGATTTTTCCTGGCATTTTTTTTACTCGATCGGTAACCCGCTCTTTCGTGCGGGTTATTTTACGAAAATGCTTGTCTGGTGCGGTTCTCAGCATTTTATCCCGAACAAAAAATCAACATAAATGTTAAATATTGTGTATACAACTCTTTTTTTTTCATATGCCTGACGGAGTTCACACTTGTAAGTTTTCAAGTACGTTGTAGACTTTACATCGCCAGGGGTGATCGGCTTAAGCCACAGATTATGGCGTACTTATGATTAGGTCCCGCCCCCGGTGAAGGATTTAACCGTGAACTTCTAAATGGATATTCATGGCGATTTTTGGATGATAACGAGGCGCAAAAAATGAAAAAGACAGCTATCGCGATTGCAGTGGCACTGGCTGGCTTCGCTACCGTAGCGCAGGCCGCACCGAAAGATAACACCTGGTATGCAGGTGGTAAACTGGGTTGGTCCCAGTTCCACGATACCGGCTGGTATAACAGCTCCCTGAACAACAACGGTCCAACCCACGAAAGTCAGCTTGGCGCTGGTGCTTTCGGTGGTTACCAGGTAAACCCGTATGTTGGTTTCGAAATGGGTTATGACTGGCTGGGCCGTATGCCTTACAAAGGCGACGTTACCAACGGTGCATTCAAAGCTCAGGGCGTTCAGCTGACTGCTAAACTGGGTTACCCGGTAACCGACGATCTGGACGTTTACACCCGTCTGGGCGGCATGGTTTGGCGCGCTGACTCCAGCAACAACGTTGCTGGTGACAACCACGACACTGGCGTATCCCCAGTATTCGCTGGCGGTGTTGAGTGGGCAATGACCCGTGACATCGCAACCCGTCTGGAATACCAGTGGGTTAACAACATCGGCGACGCAGGCACAGTAGGCGTTCGTCCAGACAACGGCATGCTGAGCGTTGGTGTTTCTTACCGTTTCGGTCAGAACGACGTTGCTCCAGTTGTTGCTCCTGCTCCGGCTCCAGCACCAGAAGTACAGACCAAGCACTTCACTCTGAAGTCTGACGTTCTGTTCAACTTCAACAAGTCTACCCTGAAACCAGAAGGTCAGCAGGCACTGGATCAGCTGTACTCCCAGCTGAGCAACCTGGATCCTAAAGACGGTTCCGTAGTAGTTCTGGGCTTCACCGACCGTATCGGTTCTGACGCTTATAACCAGAAACTGTCTGAGCAGCGTGCACAGTCTGTTGTCGATTACCTGATCTCTAAAGGTATCCCGGCTAACAAGATCTCCCCACGTGGTATGGGCGAAGCTAACCCAGTCACCGGTAACACCTGTGACAACGTGAAAGCTCGCGCTGCACTGATCGACTGCCTGGCACCAGATCGTCGCGTAGAGATCGAAGTTAAAGGCGTTAAAGACGTAGTAACTCAGCCAGCGGCTTAAGTTTAACGTCTAATAAAAAACCCCGCGATGCGGGGTTTTTTTGTTTTTTGTGCCTGTTTGGAACATTGACGAGCACGGTCCAGCAATCTCAAACCCTGTCTATTTTTGTTCGCTTAACTGCTGACCTGGTTTGCTCTACTCTTTCCCTAACAGGGCCTGCAAATCCTGCTTCAGCGTTGTCATCTTGCTGGCGTACTTCTCTTTATTTTCCGCATCCTCAATCAGCTGAACGATCGTCTCTGAGAGTGTTTTGCCCCGACGCTGTGCAAGACCGGCCAGACGCTGCCAGACAATAAATTCAAGGTCGATAGATTTCTTACGGGTGTGCTGATGCTCCGCGTTAAAATGGCGTTTACGCCTGGCCCGGATCGTCTGCTTCATGCGGTTAAACAGAGCGGGATTCATATGCTGCTCAATCCAGTCATTCACCTGAACCGGTTCATTTTCTATCGTCAACAGGGCTTCTACTGCGTCCTGCGCCGCACTGGCCTCGATGTAACGAGTGATAAGCTCACCTTCCCGGTGCTTCTTCACCAGGTATTTCCATTTCCAGCCGCTTTCAAGATTTTCCAGTTGTTGATATTTCATTGCGATCCCAATGTGACCGTGTAACTCATTTCAGGATAACAGGTTTTTGCTGATGTGCTGAGAAGAAATCATCCTCAACGCGGGAGGCTAAGCACCCGGTGAAACTGGCCTGTGAATCCCCGTGTGCGGACTGGCACCTTGAGGTATAATCCTCCGCTTTACATCTGACTAAAAAACAGCGACTTTGACGATTACAAAACTTTCACGGCGCGATGTAGCCCCGGACCTCGAGGCTTATCAGACGCTGTTTGCCCAGCCTGATTTGGCAACCGAAACCGATTCCTTACCCGGCGAACTGCAGGCCCGACTGCATTACGCGCTGGACCAGTTCCTCTATCCTCAGGCTATTTCCGACTTCCTGCTGGTTAAAGCCCCGGAAGAGCCTGAATATCTTGAACTTCTCGCCGAAGCCACACGCGAGCTGCGAAGTAGCTCGCCTGAGCTCAGCGGTGTTCAATATGAAGTAAACGGCAGCTCCGTGACGCTGACGCCCGCCACATCGGCTGAAGATAATTTTGCCAGCCATGGTCCGATTATTCAGGCCGATTGGGTTGAAGCCGAGCAGCTGTTTGGCTGCGTGCGCCAGTTTAACGGAAACATCACCCTGCAGCCCGGGCTTGTGCACCAGGCCAACGGCGGCGTGCTTGTCCTGTCACTTCGCAGCCTGCTTTCACAGCCACTGCTGTGGATGCGCCTGAAGAACATTGTTACCCACAAACGTTTTGACTGGCTGGCCTTTGATGATTCACGGCCCCTGCCCGTCTCAATTCCTTCCATGCCGCTTTCGCTCAAAGTGATGCTGGTCGGCGAGCGTGAGTCGCTGGCGGATTTTCAGGAGATCGAACCGGAGCTGTGCGAAAAATCCATCTACAGTGAATATGAAGACACGCTGCAGGTCGTCGACGAAGAGACGCAAAAATTGTGGTGTCAGTGGGTCTGGCACATTGCCCGCGGCCTGAATTTACCTGGCCCTGACGCCAGTGCCTGGCCGCTGTTGATCCAGGAAGGCGCCCGTTATACCGGTGACCAGCAAACGCTGCCGCTCTCTCCACTATGGATTAGCCGCCAGCTTCGTGAGGCTGCGGCTTTCTGTGAAGGTGACCGCTTTAATGCAGAACAGCTGACGACAATGCTCAATCAGCGTCAATGGCGTGAAGGCTATCTCGCCGAGCGTATGCAGGACGAAATCCTGCTCGACCAGATTCTGATTGAAACAGAAGGCGAGCAGATCGGCCAGATCAACGCGCTCTCCGTGATTGAATTCCCAGGACATCCACGCGCATTCGGGGAGCCGTCACGTATCAGCTGCGTAGTGCACGTGGGTGACGGCGAGTTCACGGATATCGAACGTAAAGCTGAGCTTGGCGGCAACATACACGCCAAAGGCATGATGATCATGCAAGCATTTTTGATGTCTGAGCTGGGCCTCGATCAGCAAATCCCCTTCTCAGCGTCGCTGACGTTTGAGCAGTCCTACAGCGAAGTGGATGGTGACAGCGCCTCAATGGCGGAATTATGTGCCCTGATAAGCGCGCTGGCTAACGTGCCGGTTAGTCAGAGCCTGGCGATTACCGGCTCCGTAGATCAGTTCGGGCGGGCGCAGCCTGTCGGTGGACTCAATGAAAAAATCGAAGGATTCTTCGCCATCTGCCAGCAGCGTGGTTTAACCGGTAAGCAGGGTGTGATTATTCCTTCTGCCAACGTGCGTCATCTCAGCCTGGCACAGGATGTCCAGCAGACTATAGAAGCTGGCGAATTCTCTCTGTGGGCCATCGACGATGTGGCCGATGCACTTCCTTTACTCACGCAATTAATTTGGGATGGCGAAGGCCAGACAACGCTCCTGCAAACCATTCATGAGCGTATTGCTCAGGCAAATCAGCAGGATACCCGACATCGCCCGTGGGCACTTCGCTGGTTAAACTGGTTCAATGCAAACTGATCGGACTTGTTCAGCGTACACGTGTTAGCTATCCTGCGTCGCGAACTCAAAATAAGGCTTACTGAAAACATGGTAGATAAACGCGAATCCTATACAAAAGAAGACCTTCTTGCCTCCGGTCGCGGTGAACTGTTTGGCGAAAAAGGCCCGCAGCTGCCGTCAGCGAATATGCTGATGATGGACCGTGTCATCAAAATGACCGAAACGGGCGGTAACTTCGATAAAGGCTACGTGGAAGCAGAACTGGATATCAATCCTGACCTGTGGTTCTTCGGTTGCCACTTCATCGGCGACCCGGTAATGCCTGGCTGTCTGGGTCTTGATGCCATGTGGCAGCTCGTGGGCTTCTACCTGGGCTGGCTCGGCGGTGAAGGTAAAGGTCGCGCGCTGGGCGTGGGTGAAGTGAAATTCACCGGTCAAATCCTGCCAACGGCGAAGAAAGTCACCTATCGCATCCACTTCAAGCGCGTCATTAACCGTCGCCTGATTCTGGGTATCGCTGATGGTGAAGTACTGGTAGACGGCCATAAAATCTACGAAGCAACCGACCTGAAGGTTGGCCTGTTCCAGGATACTTCAACGTTCTAATCTATGGACATTGCCCGATCGGGCTGACAGAAACGGCGAAGCCTCTGCATGCAGAGGCTTCTTTGTTTTAAAGAGACAGCATCAAGCGATTACTGCCCTGTCCCCCATGGCTTCTCGCCAGCCTCCCAGCCAGTGTGACCTCTGATTTAAGGTCTGATAAGGACAGATTTCTTTTGATTTGCCAGCGATGCCTGCCTGGTACCCACGTTGATGTGCCCGTTCCAGGCGATCACGTTTTTGTCTCTTCATGCCTCGTTTCCCTCATTTTTTGATCTGGTGGAAAAGAAAACAGTGGTCACCAAATGTGCAACCACATATTAGGGATAACCCGATTCGACGGCATCGTCAATGCGCAAAATTCACGCCAGTGTCATATTTGTGAGCTACACAGAAGTTCATTTGTACAAAAAATGTGAACCGCGACAACTAACTGCCTGAGGGTAAAAACAAAAAAACCGCAGCAGGAACACGCCTGCTGCGGTTTTTATGATGATAAATTTTACTTATGGCAAGCGGTTCATCGACTGGGCAATCGAGGCTGCCTCCTGACTCCAGGCCTGCGCCAGCGTTTTTACCATTGCGTCATAACCGTCCTGCTGCTGCTTCACTTCGATGTGGAACGGGCGTTTGATAAGCTGCCCCTGGTGGTTCAGGAGCCACTCGCCGCTGACAATCACCGTGCCATCATAGCGCCCATGAAAACCGCTGACGTTGACGTTGAGCGTGTCCTGATCGCTTCCTAGCGGTTGTGAGGCAACGACCCAGCCAGGCAACTGGTTACTGAGGTTTGCCACCAGCGTCGTCCGAAGCTGCTGATCCAGCGGGCTGGCCCACAGATTATTGCTGGCTATCACATACTGAACGTCGCTGGTCTGATACACCACGCCGCTGCCAGCGAGGTAGTCCGGGATGTTAACCTGCTCAACCCACAGCAGACGATTTCCCTGGCTGGCCGTGCTCTGTACGCCAGCCTGAGGAAGTGGCAATTGATAATACGTTTTACTGTCGCTGCCGGTACTGCTGCATGCCGACAGCATGCAGGCCATTACTACGGGTAGCCATTTTTTCATTGTTTCGCCCTCTTCGGCTGCGGATCCTTTTTATCCTTCGCTTCAAACACCAGCGCATTGCTCTTATCGTTCAGCGTCTTCAGCACCGGCTGCAGTTCACGCAATACCTGATCCAGACGTTGCATGTCACCGACCATTTTGTTGTAAGCGGCGGAGCCCGGCTGGAAGCCCTGCATACTGCGATTCAGCTCACGCAAGGTTTTCTGCATATCCGCTGGCAGGTCCTGCATCGACTGGCTCCCGGTAATCTTGTTCAGATTATCCAGCGTTGTTTGCACATGCTTCATGGTTTTCTGGCTTTCAGCCAGTGAACTGGTGGCCTGCTCAAGCAGCGGGTTAATCGGCAGATTATTGATCTTATCCAGCGCCTCCATCAGGCGTTGCTGGATTTGCGCAAGACCGCCGCTGACGGTTGGAATGATGTCATACCCACCAAACTCACGGAATTTGCCGCGCGGCTCCGCCTTCGGATAGAAATCAAGATCGATATACAACGCTCCGGTGACCAGATTCCCGGTTTTCAGTGAGCCACGCAGACCGCGATCGATCAGCCCGTCCAGGTGCGCTTTGATGTCCGTGTCGCCGCCAAGCTGGTTGATCAGACGTTCAGGTTCGATACGCACCTGCACAGGAATCCGGTAATCATCATTCAGACGCTGATGCAGCCCAGGAATGAAGAACGGGACTTTGCCGACGGTGCCAAGGCGAATACCACGGAACTCCACCGGGGCGCCAGGCTGGAGTCCACGAACCGAATCCTTAAAGAACATCACGTAATCAAGATGCTGCGTGTAGATGGAATCCTGAATGCTACGCTGATCGTCGTATAAGTGATATCCGGTTTTATTCGCCACCGGTTCACCCAAATCTTGCCCTTCCGGCACGTCAAAGCTGACGCCGCCGCCGAACAGCGTCGACAGAGATCCCATTTCAACGCGCATACCGGCGGCCGTCAGGTCTACCGCAATCCCGCTGTCTTTCCAGAAGCGCACGTTGGTGGTCACCAGACGATCGTTCGGTGCATTGATAAACAGCTGATAGGAAATTGTGCGTTTTTCCGGATTGAAGGTGCTGGTTTCAACCGAACCTACGCGGTAGCCACGGAAGAGCACAGGATCGCCCGGTGAAAGCTGGCCCGCTTTGTTACTTTCCAGCAGGATGCGGATCCCTTTCGCATCAGGCGGTGCCAACGGTGGAGCATCCAGCAGCTGGAATTGCGCAGGTTCAGCCCCTTTCGTCCCGGGCTGAAGCTCGATATATGCCCCGGAAAGCAGCGTACCAAGGCCGCTAATGCCTTCGCGGCCGACCTGCGGTTTCACCACCCAGAAGACAGAGTCACCGTGCAGCAACTTTTCCATTCCGGTGTTGAGCCGTGCTTTGATTTCGACGTGCGTCAAATCGTCCGTCAGGGTGGTACTTTCAACAACGCCCACGTCCACGCTTCGGCTCTTGATGCGAGTTTTCCCGCCTTCAATGCCTTCCGCGTTAGTGGTCATCAGCGTCACTTCCGGCCCCTGGTGGCTATAGTGATAAAACAGGATCCACGCACCGATGAGCGCGGTCACGATGGGAAAGATCCACACCGGCGACCAGTTCTTCACCTTCTGCACTTTGGCCTCTCCACTCTTGTTTTCCATGTTGCTACTTTTCCTCATGGCTTGGTTCTGGCTCACGATCCCATAACAGTCTTGGATCGAAGGTCATGGCGGAGAACATGGTCATGACGACCACCAGCGCAAACATTACTGCCCCCATCGCCGGATAGATATTCATTAATCCTCCCATGCGCACCAGCGCCGACAGCACCGCTATCACAAAAACATCAATCATTGACCATCGGCCAACAAATTCAACTACCTCATACAGCAAATGCATGCGCTCGTTATCGCGCTTGCCGTTGCCGTTTGCATTCCAGCACAGCCAGCCGATAGCGATCATTTTCAGCGTGGGCACCATGATACTGGCGATAAATATCACCATCGCCACCGGGTAAGATCCTTCGCTCCACAGCAGTACGACCCCGGCAATAATGGTAGAAGGCATTTTATCTCCCAGTAAATCCGTGATCATGATGGGCATGATATTAGCGGGGAGATAAAGAATGACAGAGGTTATCAGCAGCGCCAGCGTCCACTGCAGGCTGTGCTTACGCCGCACGAAACCTTTTGTTTCACAGCGTGGGCAGACAGGGTTGTCCGCCGGAAGGATCGCCGTGCAGCATGGACAGGAGCGCAGCCCCTGGCGAATGCCCGCCACGCCAACCTTGAACGGTTGCTGTAGCTCAGGCTCAGGCGAGATGTCATCCCACAGCCAGCGGCGATCGACACACTGGAAGGCCCGGAGCTGAAGCAGGCAAAACAGGCACCAGGGCAAAAAGCTCGACCCCACGCCGATGTCACCATACGCCATCAGCTTGACGAAGCTCACCAGCACGCCAGCGAGAAAAATCTCTGCCATACCCCACGTTTTCAGGTGGAACAAAACGCGGGCAAGGAAAATCTGCATCTTTTTCGACAACGGGACGCGGTTCACCAGCACAATAATAGTGACCAGACAGAAAGCCGGCACCAGCTGCACAAAGAGCAGGAAAAAAGTGCCAAGGCTGGCATAGTCTTCGGAAAACAGAACGTGCGGGATCTCGAGCAGCTCGATTTCGCTGCTGATCCCGCCGACGTTCATATTGACGAAAGGAAACAGGTTTGCCAGCAGCAGCATAAACAGCGCCACCAGCGCATAGGCTGTCGGACGCTGCCGCGGCTCATCCCATTCCGTGGTGAGCGTCGTGCCGCAGCGAGGACACGACGCCTTATGACGATGTTCCAGGTGCGGTAACGCCACCAGCAGATCGCATTGCGGACACAGGATATGCCCTGCCCTCTGGTGTTCATCGCACATGAGCGTTCCTCTCCATTAACCGCCGTTTTTTAACGCTTCAAGCTCTTCCCAGCGCTCAAACGCCTCTTCCAGCGCTTTCTCAGCCGCAGCCATATCGGACAACACCTTTTGGGTGTGGTCATGTGACTGGCTGAAGAAAGAAGGGTCCGCGACCTGGGCCTGTAAACTCTCCAGATTCGCTTCAAGCTCTTCGAGGCGTTGAGGAAGCTGTTCTAATTCGCGCTGCAGGTTATAGCTTAGTTTGCTACTCGCGCGTTTGACAGTTTCTGCTTTCGGCTGCTCTTTCAGAACCTTCGTATCAACCGATGGTTTTTTCGCCAGCGACTGCGCCTGCTGGCCACGAGCATCGTGATAGCCGCCAACATAGGCGCCAATCTTGCCGTTACCTTCGAAAATCCAGCAGTCGGTCACCGTGTTGTCAACAAACTGGCGGTCGTGGCTGACCAGCATAACGGTGCCCTGATAGCCGTCGATCAGCTCTTCCAGCAGTTCAAGCGTTTCCACGTCGAGGTCGTTGGTCGGTTCATCGAGGATCAGCAGGTTGCTTGGCTTAAGGAACAGACGCGCCAGCAGCAGACGGTTACGCTCTCCGCCAGAAAGCGCACGCACCGGCGTCATCGCGCGTTTCGGGTGGAACAGGAAGTCCTGCAAATACCCAAGCACGTGGCGCGGCTTGCCGTTGACCATCACTTCCTGTTTGCCTTCGGCCAGGTTATCCATCACGGTTTTATCCGGATCCAGCTCGGCGCGATGCTGGTCAAAATACGCGACCTCAAGCTTAGTGCCGACGTGGACGCGTCCGCTATCAGCCTGAAGCTGGCCCAGCATCAGTTTAAGGAGCGTGGTTTTGCCGCAGCCGTTCGGGCCAATCAGGGCAATTTTGTCTCCGCGCTGAACCTGAACGGAGAAGTCCTTCACCAGCACTTTACCGTCGACCTGATAATCGACGTTTTCCAGTTCGAACACGATTTTGCCTGAACGACTGGCTTCTTCGACCTGCATCTTCGCGCTGCCCATAACTTCACGGCGCTCGCTGCGTTCACGGCGCATCGCTTTCAGCGCGCGCACGCGGCCTTCGTTACGGGTGCGGCGCGCCTTGATGCCCTGACGGATCCACACTTCTTCCTGAGCCAGCTTGCGGTCAAACTCTGCATTCTGCAGCTCTTCGACGCGCAGGGCTTCTTCTTTTTCCAGCAGGTACTGGTCATAGCTGCCAGGATAGGTCACCAGCTTGCCACGATCGAGATCGACAATACGCGTCGCCATGTTGCGGATAAACGAACGGTCGTGCGAAATGAAGATAATGGTGCCTTTGAACGTTTTCAGGAACCCTTCCAGCCAGTCGATGGTTTCGATGTCCAGGTGGTTCGTCGGTTCGTCAAGCAGCAGGATTCGTGGGCCGCTCACCAGCGCCCGGCCCAGCGCCGCTTTACGCAGCCAGCCGCCGGAGAGCGCACTCAGCTGCATATCAGCTTCCAGGCCCAGCTGTTCCAGCACTTCGTTGATACGGTTTTCCAGCTGCCACAGATTGTGGTGATCCAGCTGTTCCTGAACTTTTGCCAGCTCGTTCAGGTTTTTGTCGCTCGGATCGGTCATCACCAGATGGGAAATCTCGTGATAGCGCTTGAGATAAACCGCCTGCTCTTCAATGCCCTCGGCGATAAAGTCGTATACGCTACCCTGTACGTTACGCGGCGGATCCTGCTGCAGACGCGCCACAACCAGATCCTGCTCGTAAATAATGCGACCGTCGTCCAGACCCTGCTCGCGGTTGAGGATCTTCATCAGCGTCGACTTCCCGGCGCCGTTGCGCCCGACCAGACAGACGCGTTCGTTATCCTCGATATGCAGTTCGGTGTTATCGAGAAGCGGCGCATCGCTGAACGACAGCCAGGCGCCATGCATGCTAATTAAAGACATTTATTCTTTCCTTCAGGCTGCGGTAATCAGCCAGCAGTTGTGGATCTGACGGTTACGGGCGAAGTCTGGCGAAAGCGTTTTTTGAGTAATTTCTTGTGCTTTCAGGCCGAGTTTCGCCATGCCGTCGGTGTCGAGTTTGAAGCCACGCTTATTGTTGGAGAACATGATCGTCCCGCCTTTGCGCAGCAGACGTTTCAGATCGGTCATCAGCTTCAGATGATCGCGCTGCACATCGAAGGTGTCTTCCATGCGTTTGGAGTTGGAGAACGTCGGCGGATCGATAAAGATCAGGTCGAACTGCTCATCAGCATCGCGCAGCCAGCCCAGCACGTCGGCCTGCAACAGGCGATGCGGACGGCCGGTCAGGCCGTTGAGACGCAGGTTACGCTCGGCCCACTCCAGGTAAGTGCGTGACATATCCACAGTCGTGGTGCTGCGAGCACCGCCCAGGCCTGCGTGAACGCTGGCACTGCCGGTGTAGGAGAAGAGGTTAAGGAAATCTTTTCCTTTACTCATCTGGCCAAGCATCTTACGGGCGATGCGGTGATCGAGGAACAGGCCGGTATCGAGGTAATCCGTCAGGTTCACCCACAGTCGCGCGTTATACTCGCTGACCTGCATGAACTCGCCCTTCTCGCTCATTTTCTCGTACTGATTCTTGCCTTTCTGGCGCTCACGGGTTTTCAGCACCAGCTTGTTAGGCGCAATACCCAGCACGGAAATGGTGGCGGCGATAACGTCGAACAGGCGGTGGCGCGCTTTGGTCGCATCCACGGTTTTCGGCGGCGCATATTCCTGAATCACCACCCATTCGCCGTAGCGATCGACCGCCACGTTATATTCCGGCAGATCGGCATCGTACAGGCGATAGCACTCAATATCTTCCTGACGCGCCCACTTCTCGAGCTTCTTCAGGTTTTTACGCAGACGGTTGGCGTAGTCGTCCGCCAGCATAACTGGCGCGGTTGCACCGTCGGTTTCCGCCAGATGGTAGTTTTTCTGCACGCAGTCCAACGGGCCGTTTTTGGCTTTGAACTGACGCTCGGCGCGCAGCTGCAGGCAGCTCAGCAAATCCGGTGAGGCGCTGAACAGCGACAGGTTCCAGCCGCCAAACTGGGTTTTCATGATGCGGCCCAACAGGTTGTGCAGGGCAATCAGCGCCGGCTCGCTATCCAGACGTTCACCGTAAGGCGGGTTGCTAATCACCGTGCCGTACGGACCTTTTGGCAGTGGGTTGCTGAGCTTCGCTACATCTTTCACTTCAAAGGTCATCAGATCGGCAACGCCTGCACGGCGGGCGTTACTGCGCGCACGCTCAATCACGCGGCTGTCGATATCGGAACCGTAAAAGTGAGATTCATAGGCGGCAAGGCCTGCGCGAGCGCGGGTTTGCGCGTCGGCTTTCACTTCCTGCCAGACAGCTTCATCATGCTGCGCCCAGCCTTTAAAACCCCAGTGCCCACGGTGCAGGCCTGGCGCACGGTCAGTGGCCAGCATGGCCGCTTCAATCAGCAGCGTGCCGGAACCGCACATCGGATCCAGCAGCGGCGTGCCTGGCTGCCAGCCGGAGCGCATAACAATCGCCGCCGCCAGCGTTTCTTTAATTGGCGCGATGCCGGTGGCATCACGGTAACCGCGCAGGTGCAGGCCTTCGCCACTCAGATCGAGAGAAATATGCGCGACTTCTTTATTCAGGCGCACGTTGATGCGCACGTCCGGATTTTCTTTGTCGACGTTCGGACGCGGCAGATTTTTACGGGTGAAGGCATCGACGATAGCATCTTTCACCTTCAGCGCGCCGTACTGGCTGTTGCGAATCTCTTCATTCACGCCGCTGAAGTGGACGGCAAAGGTCGCGTCCTGATTGAACATCTCTGTCCAGCTGATAGCCTGCACGCCGAGATACAGGTCCAGATCGCTGTAAACCTTGCATTCGGTAAGCGGCATCATGATACGGGACGCCAGGCGGCTCCACATCAGGCTCTGGTACAGCAGTCGCGTGTCCCCTTCAAAATGGACACCACCCTGAACCACCTGACAACCGGTCGCACCCAGGCCTTCGAGTTCAGTTTTTAACAGCTCTTCCAGCCCACGGGCCGTACTGGCAAACAGAGAATTCATATCGTCACTTATTACTCGCAGAAAATTGTTGCGCATTATAGCGAATCTGGGCTTCATATAGGGCGACTTTTTTCAAACGCAGAGGACAGCGGGATGGCGACGTTATCAAGGCTCTTTATTCACCCGGTCAAATCGATGCGGGGGATCGGTATAACGCACGCGCTGGCTGATATCAGCGGGATGGCTTTTGACCGTATCTTTATGGTGACCGAACCGGACGGCACTTTCATTACTGCCCGCCAGTACCCGCAGATGGTACGTTTCACGCCGGTGCCAATCCATGATGGCCTGCACCTGACGGCGCCAGACGGCAGCGCCGCAATTGTGCGTTTCGCAGATTTCAAATCCGATGCTGCCCCTACCGAAGTCTGGGGAAACCACTTCACTGCACTGATTGCACCTGCTGATATTAACCAGTGGCTTTCCGGCTTTTTCAAACGTGATGTCCAGCTACGCTGGGTCGGCGCGCAGCCAACCCGCCGCGTAAAACGCTATGATGCCATTCCGCTCTCTTTTGCAGATGGTTTCCCTTATCTTTTGACCAGCGAAGCATCACTCAGGGACCTGCAAAACCGCTGTCCGGCGAGCGTGCAGATGGAGCAGTTTCGCCCCAATCTGGTGGTGACCGGTACGCAGGCCTGGGAAGAGGACACCTGGAAAGTGGTGCGCATCGGCGAGGTTGTCTTTGACGTGGTTAAACCCTGCAGCCGCTGCGTTTTTACCACCGTCAGCCCCGCCAAAGGGCAAAAACATCCGGCCGGGGAGCCGCTCACGACGCTGCAAAAGTTCCGCACTGCCCAGGACAACGGCGATGTTGATTTCGGCCAGAACCTGATTGCCCGCAACAGCGGCGTGGTTCGCGTTGGCGATAAAGTTGACATTCTCTCTACCGGCCCGGGCAAAGTTTACGGTGCAGGTGAAGTGGAAGAGACGTTAGATGTCGTCAAAGCATCAGACGCCGTCGTCGAGATCGACTGGCAGGGCGAAGTGTTCAAAGGCAATAACCAGCAGGTGCTGCTGGAACAGCTGGAGCAACAGGGGATCCGCGTGCCCTATTCTTGCCGGGCGGGAATTTGTGGAAGCTGTCGTATTACGCTGCTTGAAGGGGAAGTCAGCCCGATGAAGAAAAGCGCCGTGGCCAACGATGGCACTATTCTTTGTTGCAGCTGCGTGCCAAAAACTGCGCTGCGGCTTGCGCGCTAAACGGCCTGGCCGTAGCGCATTGCATCCTGCAGAGGTTGCGGCTGCAGGCGGTCATTCATTACCTTAATCGCATCGCCAAGCTGCATCGTCCGACCGGCCAGCATCAGGCCAGGCTGGGCCAGCAAACAGAGCGCCGCATTGTCGCCCGGCTCTACCACCAGCAAATTCACTCGTTCGCCGCTGTCACTCAGCCACACCGCTGCGGCATCGCCCGTAACGGGTTGCCAGCGGTCATGATGGGCCAGAAAATGCCAGCTTTTTGGCATCTGCGGTTTCAGGAAGCGGATGGCAACGAGCGCATTGAGAATGAGCTCTGCGCGATGTTCTTTCGTTAATTCAAGATCGCGGCATTTTTCTTCAAAAGCGAAGTAGAGCGCGGCGTCGTCAACACAAAACCCTGAGGGATCAAAGGCATCCGGCGTCAACATACGGCGGGCAAAACGTGAGCGAAACAACATACCATTGGCTAAATCGAGCATCATACGGTCATGCTCTTCATCAAAATACCAACGCCAGTTATCGTCAGGTTTAATTCGCATTTCTCTCCCCCGTCCTCTTAAGCATCCGCTGCGCGAAACTTTCTGATCCCGTTTCGTTTATTTGCCTGAATTAAGAAAAGACCATAAAGTTTAAATTAGCAACATTGGTGGAATATAAAACAACCAGGGCCAGAAATAAAGCCCCGGTTGGAATTTGCGCAGGAAAGATTAGATATGAGTAACGATTTCTTTAATCAGCGGTGGGCCTTTAAAAATAAACCCGGAATAGATCTGTATTAGCGTAGCACCGGCGGCCATCTTCTCGCGGGCCGCCATCACAGAATCGATACCGCCCACGCCGATAATCGGCAGGCGACCATTTAATTCCGCTGACAGCAGGCGAATAATTTCCGTACTTTTTAGCTGTAATGGGCGACCGCTTAAACCACCGGTTTCATCACAATGTTTCATTCCCTGGACAAGTGAACGATCGAGGGTGGTATTGGTGGCAATAACACCATCAATATTATGGCGAACTAAACTGTCGGCCACCTGGATCAATTCTTCAGGTGAAAGATCCGGTGCGATCTTCACCGCCACTGGCACATATTTATGGTGCACAGATTGCAGTTCGTTTTGCTTATTTTTAATCGCCGATAAGAGATCGTCCAGCGCCTCACCATATTGCAGCGTACGCAGGCCTGGGGTATTTGGCGATGAAATATTCACCGCAATATAACCGGCATAGGCATAGACTTTTTCCATACAAATCAGATAGTCATCTTTACCTTGCTCCACCGGCGTGTCTTTGTTCTTGCCGATATTAATGCCGAGCACGCCATCAAAGTGGGCTTTTTTTACGTTCTCAACCAGGTTATCAACGCCGTGATTATTGAAACCCATCCGGTTGATCAGACCTTCGGCATCGACCAGGCGGAAGATCCTCGGCTTGTCATTTCCCGGCTGCGGGCGTGGCGTGACGGTACCGACTTCGATGGAGCCAAAGCCCATCGCGCCAAGCACATCGATGCACTCCCCGTTTTTATCAAGCCCTGCGGCTAATCCCAGTGGGTTCTTAAACTGCAGGCCCATGCAGGTCACCGGCTTTGCCGGCACTTTCTGGCGCACCAGCGCTTCAAGGGGCGTGCCTGTCACACGGCGTAATTGTTGAAACGTTAATTCATGAGCGCGCTCTGGATCGAGCTGGAAAAGGGCTTTACGAACGAAGGGGTAGTACATGAACTCTCCTGGATTCCCGGTAGCAAACCGGGGGCGTATTATGTTCTATCCAGCTACGAAAGGGAATTGACCTGCGGCAAAAAATGCCACGTTATGCGCAAACGTTTACTTATTTTCACTTTTCAGCAAACGAGTGCCGGATAAATCATTTAATGAACGCCCTGCCCTCTGACACACTCGCCTTATTGTTATCAATGTTAGATAAAAGCAAACATTTGGTTATAAGGAGTGTGTATGCGCGTCATTACGATAGCGGGCAGTCCGCGTTTTCCCTCACGCTCCAGCGCTCTGCTGGAATATGCCAGAGATACCCTCTCACGTGTGGATGTAGAGGTCTTCCACTGGCATCTGCAAAACTTCGAGCCTGAAGATCTTCTGTATGCCCGTTTTGACAGCCCCGCCCTGCAAACGCTGACTGAACAGCTGGCCCAGGCAGACGGGCTGATTGTCGCCACGCCGGTTTACAAAGCCTCCTTTTCCGGCGCGCTAAAAACCCTGCTCGATCTGCTTCCGGAGCGCGCACTGGAAGGAAAAATCGTGCTACCGCTGGCGACCGGCGGAACCGTGGCGCATATGCTGGCGGTGGATTACGCCCTGAAACCGGTGCTTAACGCGCTGAAGGCGCAGGAAATTTTGCACGGCGTGTTCGCCGACGACAGCCAGGTGCAGGACTATCAGCACAAACCGCAGTTCAGCCCCAACCTCGAAAAACGCCTCGACAGCGCCCTGGAAACCTTCTGGCAGGCGCTGCATCGCCGCGACATTCGCGTCCCGGCTTTTCATCTTAAGCAAGGAGCCGCCCATGTTTAACCTGTTCCGTCCGCGCATTCGTACGCTTGCCCTGACCGGTTTGTTGACACTGTCTGCCTGGAGTCAGGCTGCCGAGCCGGCTCCGGATGCATTACGTATCGGTTACCAGAAAGGCAGCGTCAGTATGGTGCTGGCCAAAAGCCACGAGCTGCTCGAAAAACGCTACCCGAATACCAACATTTCCTGGGTTGAATTTCCCGCGGGCCCACAAATGCTGGAAGCGCTGAACGTCGGCAGCATTGATTTGGGCAGCACCGGCGATATTCCGCCGATATTCGCTCAGGCTGCCGGGGCCGATCTGGTGTATGTCGGGGCGGAACCGGCGAAGCCGAAAGCAGAGGTTATTCTGGTTCCGGAAAACAGCCCGATTAAAACCGTAGCCGATCTGAAAGGCCACAAGGTCGCGTTCCAGAAAGGCTCCAGCTCGCACAACTTAGTGCTTCGCGCATTGCAGCTGGCAGGCCTGAAATTTGCGGATATCCAGCCAACCTATCTGACCCCAGCCGATGCCCGCGCCGCCTTCCAGCAGGGGAACGTTGATGCATGGGCTATATGGGATCCTTACTACTCCGCGGCATTATTGCAGGGCGGCGTTCGCGTCTTAACGGATGGCAGTGAGCTGAAGCAAACCGGCTCGTTCTATCTCGCCTCCCGTCCGTATGCCGAAAAAAACAGTGCCTTTGTTAAAGGCGTGCTGGATACCTTCAGCGAGGCAGACGCGCTGACCATCAGCCAGCGTCAGCAGAGCACCGCGCTGCTGGCGAAAACTATGGGCCTGCCGGAAGCCGTGATTGCCAGCTACCTGAGTCATCGCCCGCCGACGGTGATTGGGCCAGTCAGCGAAGAAACCGCCCGCCGCCAGCAGCAAACCGCCGACCTCTTCTACGATAACCGTCTGGTGCCCAAAAAAGTTGATATCAAAAGCCGTATCTGGCAGCCCACTTCCGTACAAGGAGCGAAATCATGAGTCTGAATATGTTCTGGTTTTTACCAACCCATGGCGATGGCCACTATCTGGGCAGCGATGAACAGGCCCGCCCGGTTGACCATGATTATCTGCAACAGATTGCTCAAGCCGCAGACCGGATCGGCTTTACCGGCGTGCTGATCCCGACGGGCCGCTCCTGTGAGGATGCCTGGCTGGTCGCCGCATCAATGATCCCGGTAACGAAGCGGCTTAAGTTCCTGGTAGCGCTGCGCCCAAGCGTCATCTCACCAACCGTTGCTGCACGACAGGCGGCGACGCTCGACAGGCTTTCTAATGGCCGGGCGCTGTTCAACCTCGTCACCGGCAGCGATCCGCAGGAGCTGGCCGCCGACGGCGTGTTCCTCGATCACACCGAGCGCTATGAAGCCTCGGCGGAATTCACCCATATCTGGCGGCGTTTGCTGGAAGGTGAAACCGTTGATTTTGACGGCAAGTATCAAAAGGTACAGGGGGCAAAACTGCTGTTCCCGCCGGTTCAGCAGCCTCGCCCACCGCTTTACTTTGGCGGTTCATCGGATGTCGCTCAGGAGCTGGCGGCCGAACAGGTTGATTTGTACCTGACCTGGGGCGAACCGCCTGAACAGGTCAAAGAGAAAATTGCTCAGGTCCGTGAAAAAGCGGCGAGGCACGGACGCAAGGTCCGTTTCGGTATCCGACTGCACGTTATTGTTCGGGAAACCAATGCTGAAGCCTGGGCCGCTGCCGACCGCCTGATTTCACGACTGGACGACGACACCATAGCCAAAGCGCAGGCAGCCTTCGCCCGGACGGATTCCGTGGGCCAGCAGCGCATGGCCGCCCTGCACGGCGGCAGGCGCAGCAACCTGGAAATCAGCCCGAATCTTTGGGCAGGCGTAGGGTTGGTACGAGGTGGCGCTGGCACGGCGCTGGTTGGCGATGGTCCAACCGTTGCGGCACGCATTAATGAATACGCGGCGTTAGGTATCGACAGCTTCGTGCTTTCCGGCTATCCGCATCTTGAAGAGGCTTACAAAGTCGGCGAACTGCTGTTCCCGCACTTAGACGTCGCGATTCCGGCCATTCCTCAACCGCAGGCTTTGCAGCTTCAGGGCGAAGCCGTGGCCAATGATTTCCTGCCCCGCAAAGTCGCACAGAGCTAAGGAGTATCTATGGCAACGCCTGCAAACAAATGGCTGCTGCGCGTTGCCCCCTGGCTGCTGCCGGTGGGCATCGTAATCGTCTGGCAAATCGCCTCGGTAACCGGCTGGCTGTCAAACCGGATCCTGCCTTCACCCGAGGGCGTCGTTGAAGCTTTCTGGTCGTTATCGGCCAGCGGCGAGCTGTGGCAGCATCTGGCGATCAGCTCATGGCGGGCGCTGATCGGCTTTTCGATTGGGGGATCAATAGGGCTGGTACTGGGGCTTATCAGCGGCCTGTCGCGCTGGGGCGAGCGCCTGCTGGATACGTCCATTCAGATGCTGCGTAACGTGCCCCATCTGGCCCTGATCCCACTGGTGATCCTGTGGTTCGGTATCGACGAGAGCGCCAAAATTTTCCTCGTGGCGCTCGGCACGCTGTTTCCGATCTACATCAACACCTGGCACGGTATCCGTAATATTGACCGCGGTCTGCTGGAGATGGCGCGCAGCTATGGGCTGTCCGGCTTTGCCCTGTTCCGGCACGTGGTACTGCCGGGCGCATTGCCGTCGATTATGGTCGGTGTGCGCTTTGCGCTTGGCCTGATGTGGCTGACGCTGATTGTTGCAGAAACCATTTCCGCTAACTCCGGTATCGGCTATCTGGCCATGAACGCCCGCGAATTCCTGCAAACGGACGTGGTGGTGGTCGCCATTATCCTTTATGCCCTGCTCGGCAAACTTGCTGACATCAGCGCACAGCTCCTGGAGCGCGTCTGGCTGCGCTGGAACCCAGCTTATCAACTTCAGGAGACGACGGTATGAACACAGCACGTCTGAATCCCGGTATCCCCCTATTGCTGAATGGCATAGGCAAGCGCTACGGCACGAACAACGTGCTGAATGAACTTAATCTGCACATTCCTGCCGGCCAGTTTGTGGCGGTAGTTGGCCGCAGCGGCGGCGGCAAAAGCACATTGTTGCGCCTGCTTGCCGGGTTAGAGCAACCCAATGCGGGTGAACTGCTGGCAGGTAACGGCCCTTTAAGCGCCAGCCAGCAGGAAACACGCATGATGTTTCAGGACGCACGCCTGCTGCCCTGGAAAACCGTCATCGATAACGTTGGCCTCGGGCTGAAAGGGAACTGGCGCGATAACGCCCTCACAACGCTTGCTTCTGTCGGTCTCGAAGAAAGAGCCAGAGAGTGGCCCGCCGCGCTATCAGGTGGGCAAAAGCAACGCGTGGCGCTGGCACGCGCGCTGATTCATCGTCCGGGTCTGTTGCTGCTGGATGAACCGCTCGGCGCGCTCGACGCCCTCACCCGCCTTGAAATGCAGGATTTAATTGAATCACTGTGGCTAAGCCAGGGGTTTACCGTGGTGCTGGTGACGCATGATGTCAGCGAAGCAGTGGCGCTGGCCGATCGCGTGCTGCTGATAGAAGAAGGCAAAATTGGGCTGGATCTGACGATTGATATTCCTCGCCCACGACGAAAAGGCTCTGCTCACCTGGCGGAGCTGGAGGCTGAGGTATTGGATCGGGTGATGAAGCGGGGTGAAGCAGACACGCGAGTCAGAAGGCAGGGATAAAAATGCCGGACGGCGGCTACGCCTTGCCCGGCCTGTAAAATCTCAACCAGAGAATCCAGGCCGGATAAGCGCAGCGCCCTCCGGCACTGTATTACGCTAACGCTTTGCTGATTTTCTCGAACAGATCGCCTGAGAGATTCTCCAGCCCTTTCAGCTGCTCCAGCGCCACACGCATTTTTTCCTGACGGGCAGCATCGTAACGCTTCAGGCGAATTAACGGCTCAATCAGACGAGAAGCCACCTGCGGGTTACGGCTGTTCAGCTCGGTCAGCATTTCTGCCAGGAACTGATAACCGCTGCCGTCCTGCGCATGGAACGCCGCCGGGTTGCTCATTGCAAACGCGCCAATCAGCGAACGAATACGGTTCGGGTTGCTCAGGGTAAACGAGCGGTGATTCAGCAGACCACGCACGGTTTCCAGCACGTTTTCCGCCGGGCTGGTGGCTTGCAAAATAAACCACTTGTCCATCACCAGGCCGTCATGGTGCCATTTGTCATCATATTCCTGCATCAGCGCATCGCGGCACGGCAGCTGTGCGGCAACCGCGGCAGCCAGCGCAGCAAGGGCATCCGTCATGTTATCCGCGTGATGATACTGATGCGTCACCAGCTTATCCGCCAGTTCTGCATCGCCAAACGCCAGGTAGCGCAGGCAGGTATTACGCAGAGAACGCTTGCCGATATCCGCATGTTCAACACGATAAGCATTGAGCTTGTTGGCGTTATAAACCGCGAGGAACTCATCTGCCAGCTCGGTAGCCAGCGTGCGGGTCAGCGCTTCGCGTACCGTCGCAATCGCCACCGGATCGATAATCTCGAACAGCTCAGCAATTTCATTCACCGAAGGCAGCGTCAGGATTTCCGCCGCAAGCGCCGGGTCGATTTTCTCATCCAGCAAGATAGCGCGGAAGGCATCGGCCACGTGAACCGGCAGGGAGAGCGGCTGATGCTGCTGGTGGCGATTGACGTTAAGCTTGATGTAGGTTGCGAGCAAACTCTGCGCCGCATCCCAGCGGGAGAAGTCGTTGCGGGCATGACGCATCAGGAAGGTGAGCTGCTGATCGCTCCATTTATATTCCAGCTTAACCGGCGCAGAGAATTCACGCAGCAGCGACGGCACCGGCTGGAAATAGACGTTATCGAAGATAAACGTCTGCTCGGCCTGAGTGACGTTGAGCACGTTGTGTACCGAATGGCCGCCCTTCTGCAGCGGGATCACGTTGCCTTCGTTGTCATACAGTTCGATATCGAACGGAATGTGCAGAGGCTGCTTTTCCTGCTGTTCGGCGGTCGGCGGCGTGTGCTGTTTGATGGTCAGCGTATACTGTTCCGTCTCCGGGTTGTAGTCGTCATGAACGGTCACCACCGGCGTACCGGACTGGCTGTACCAGCGGCGGAAATGGGAGAGATCGACGTTAGAAGCGTCTTCCATCGCCTGCACAAAATCGTCGCAGGTGGCGGCACTGCCATCGTGGCGCTCAAAGTACAGCTGCATCCCTTTCTGGAAGTTCTCTTCACCCAGCAGCGTATGCAGCATACGGATCACTTCTGAACCCTTCTCATACACCGTCAGTGTGTAGAAGTTGTTCATTTCGATGACCATGTCCGGGCGAATCGGGTGAGCCATTGGGCTTGCGTCTTCGGCAAACTGCATACCGCGCATAGTGCGCACGTTGTTGATGCGGTTGACCGCACGCGAACCGAGGTCTGAACTGAACTCCTGATCGCGGAATACGGTTAAGCCCTCTTTCAGGCTCAGTTGGAACCAGTCGCGGCAGGTAACGCGGTTACCGGTCCAGTTGTGGAAATACTCATGACCAATAACGCGTTCGATATCGAGATAATCTTTGTCCGTAGCGGTGTCAGTACGTGCCAATACGTATTTAGAGTTAAAGACGTTGAGGCCTTTATTCTCCATCGCGCCCATATTGAAGAAGTCGACGGCGACAATCATATAGATGTTGAGGTCATATTCGAGACCAAAACGCTCTTCGTCCCACTTCATGGAGTTGATAAGCGAAGTCATCGCCCACGGCGCGCGGTCAAGATTGCCGCGATCGACGAACAGCTCCAGCGCCACTTCGCGGCCAGAACGGGTGACGTATTTATCACGCAGGACGTCGAAATCACCGGCCACCAGCGCGAACAGGTAGCACGGCTTCGGGAACGGATCCTGCCACTGTACCCAGTGACGACCGTTTTCAAGTTCGCCTTCAGCAACGCGGTTGCCGTTGGACAGCAGATAAGGGTACTTGCTCTTATCGGCGATAATTTTGGTGGTAAAACGCGCCAGCACGTCCGGACGGTCGAGATACCAGGTGATATGGCGGAACCCTTCCGCTTCACACTGCGTGCAAAGCGCTTCGCCGGACTGATAAAGCCCTTCCAGCGCGGTGTTGGCCGCCGGGCTGATTTCGTTGACGATGCGCAGTTCAAAACGCTCCGGCAGGCCGTCGATCACCAGCTGGTTGTTTTCTTCTTTATAGTCACTCCACGGCTGGTCGTTGACCTGCAGTGAAACCAGCGTTAGGTCTTCGCCGTTGAGACGCAGTGGCGTGGCAGACGCAGCGTGACGGGTAATCTGGCTGACGGCCGTCACGACGGTTTTTGCGGCATCCAGGTCAAAGGTCAGGTCGATATCGCTGATCAGGTATTCCGGCTCACGGTAGTCGTGGCGGTATTTGGCTTGGGGCTGTTGTGTCATAAAAAACCTTTAGCATCTTTTGTAAATGTCGGCTTCAGTCTATTCCTGTTGTTACTTTGGCGCTACGCAGAATGTTCATCTTTTCAGGGGCAAACACGTAAATTGCTACATATTGATAACACGCGGCACGATTTGCCCTCGACCCGTCTGGCACCTTGTGGTGTGATCGGGGTTCAATAAATCGATAAACAAGGTATACTCCTGCGGTTTCAGCCGTTGTTTATTGTACTAAACGCTCCTTTATGAGGACGCTATTGCGCACCATGACACAATTCGCTTCCCCTGTTCTGCAGACTCTGCTTGATACAGATGCTTATAAGCTGCATATGCAGCAGGCCGTCTTCCATCATTATTATGATGTGCAGGTAGCTGCAGAATTCCGCTGCCGCGGTGACGACCTGCTTGGAATTTATGCAGACGCCATTCGTGAACAAGTCGAAGCGATGCAGTCGCTACGGCTGCAGGACGACGAGTTTCAGTGGTTGTCTGGCCTGCCGTTTTTTAAGTCGGACTATCTCAGCTGGCTACGCGAGTTCCGCTACAACCCACAGCAGGTCGTCGTTCGCAACGACAATGGTAAACTGAATATTCGCATCAGTGGCCCGTGGCGCGAAGTGATCATGTGGGAAGTGCCGCTGCTGGCCGTGATCAGCGAGCTGGTGCACCGTTACCGTTCACCGGAAGCAGGTGTTGACCTTGCTCTGGAAACGCTGGAACGCAAACTCGTAGAATTCAATAAGCTGACCCAGGATATCGATATGTCAGGCTTCCGTCTGATGGATTTCGGTACCCGCCGTCGTTTTTCCCGCGAAGTGCAGCAGGCGATTGTCGAACGTCTTCAGCAGGAGAAATGGTTCATCGGCACCAGCAACTACGATCTGGCTCGCCGTCTCTCCCTTGAGCCAATGGGCACCCAGGCGCACGAGTGGTTCCAGGCTCATCAGCAAATCAGCCCTGAACTGGCTACAAGCCAACGCGTGGCGCTTGCTGCCTGGCTTGAAGAATATCCAGACCAGCTTGGCATTGCGCTGACCGATTGCATCACGATGGATGCCTTCCTGCGGGACTTCGGCCCGGAGTTTGCCGAGCGTTATCAGGGCCTGCGTCACGACTCCGGGGATCCGGTTGAGTGGGGGGAAAAAGCTATCGCGCATTACCAGAAGCTCGGTATCGATCCGATGAGTAAAGTGCTGGTGTTTTCCGACAATCTCGACCTGAATAAGGCCATTGAGCTTTACCGTCACTTCTCCTCACGAGTGAATCTGAGCTTCGGGATCGGTACGCGCCTGACGTGCGATATCCCACAGGTGAAACCGCTGAATATCGTGATTAAACTGGTGGAATGTAACGGGAAGCCGGTGGCTAAACTCTCCGACAGCCCGGGGAAAACCATCTGTCACGATAAGGCCTTCGTCCGGGCGTTACGCAAAGCCTTTGACCTGCCTCAGGTCAAAAAAGCCAGCTAATCCGCAAAAGGGAGCCTTCGGGGCTCCCTTCTTCTTATTATTTTCTCAATTCTCCTCGTCTCCCTGCGATTTCCGCTTGTCTGTTAAAAGATGACAGGTAACATAGAGAGCCCCCTTTTTATAAAGGGTGGAAAGAGACAACATTATTCGGATTACTAACAGAGAGATAACTATGAGCGTTGTGCCTGTAGCCGACGTACTCCAGGGCCGCGTAGCCGTTGACAGCGAAGTCACCGTGCGCGGATGGGTGCGTACCCGTCGAGATTCAAAAGCTGGCTTTTCCTTCCTCGCCGTCTATGACGGTTCCTGCTTTGATCCAGTACAGGCCGTCATCAATAATTCTCTGCCCAATTACAATCAGGAAATCCTGCGCCTGACCACCGGCTGCTCCGTGATTGTCACCGGCAAAGTCGTGGCATCTCAGGGTCAAGGTCAGAGCTTCGAAATTCAGGCCACTCAGGTTGAAGTGACCGGTTGGGTCGAAGATCCGGACACTTACCCAATGGCTGCGAAACGTCACAGCATTGAGTATCTGCGTGAAGTCGCGCACCTGCGCCCGCGTACCAACCTGATTGGTGCAGTGGCTCGCGTACGTCACACCCTGGCGCAAGCATTACATCGTTTCTTCCACGAACAGGGCTATTTCTGGGTGTCTACCCCGCTGATCACCGCCTCCGATACTGAAGGCGCGGGTGAGATGTTCCGCGTGTCGACGCTGGATCTGGAAAACCTGCCGCGTAACGACCAGGGCAAAGTAGATTACGACAAAGATTTCTTTGGCCGTGAGTCTTTCCTGACCGTTTCCGGCCAGCTGAACGCCGAAACATACGCCTGTGCGCTGTCGAAGGTTTATACCTTCGGCCCAACCTTCCGTGCGGAAAACTCCAACACCAGCCGCCATCTGGCAGAGTTCTGGATGCTGGAGCCAGAAGTGGCGTTTGCCGATCTGGAAGATAACGCCGCACTGGCAGAAGCCATGCTGAAGTACGTCTTCAAGGCGGTACTGGAAGAACGTGCTGATGACATGAAGTTCTTCGCCGAGCGCGTTGACCAGGATGCAATCACCCGTCTGGAACGTTTCGTGGAAGCGGACTTCGCCCAGGTGGATTACACCGACGCGATCACCATCCTTGAAAACTGCGGTCAGACCTTCGAGAACCCGGTGTTCTGGGGCGTGGATCTTTCTTCCGAGCATGAGCGCTATCTGGCAGAGAAACACTTTAAAGCGCCAGTCGTAGTGAAAAACTATCCGAAAGACATCAAGGCTTTCTATATGCGCCTTAACGATGACGGTAAAACCGTCGCCGCAATGGACGTTCTGGCTCCGGGCATTGGTGAGATCATTGGTGGTTCGCAGCGTGAAGAGCGTCTGGACGTGCTTGATGCGCGCCTGGCTGAAATGGGCCTCAATAAGGAAGACTATGGCTGGTATCGTGACCTGCGCCGTTATGGCACCGTACCGCACGCCGGCTTTGGCCTTGGTTTTGAGCGTCTGATTGCTTACGTGACCGGTGTGCAGAACGTACGTGACGTGATTCCATTCCCGCGCACCCCGCGCAACGCCAGCTTCTGATTTTACTCAGTATCGAAAGCCAGCACCTGTGCTGGCTTTTTTTGGCCTGTGTCAGGTTTTGTTAACAAATTTCTACAAAGTTAAAGGTCAACCGCATATCTTAACCAAAATGTTACACCCCATGTCCTGTAATAATTCCGCACATATTTCCCGCATTACTCCAGTGGCGCTTAAGTAAAACACATTCACTTAGCACACGAAGTAACCATCAGCAACGCGCACGAAAAGCTAACTTTGCGTCATAAGAAAAAGTGAGATGAGAAGCATTCTTAGATAAGAAAGGCCCTTATTAAAAATTAAAATAAGCATTTCATATAGATAGATAACGGTTCGATGATTAATTCAGCGGTCGACGAGGAAATTTGAGGTGGTTCACAAAGTTCCCTGTTTTACACAATTTATTACATATTATTTCTTTTTGTTACTCAGTTACGACCTTTGTAGCACTTTCCGGCTAGCGAAACGGTGTCATGAATGGAAATATGCCTGTCAGACACAGAAAGACACCAAACTCTCATCAATAGTTCCGTAAATTTTTATTGACGGAATTCATTGGCGGCAGTGGCGAGTGTCAATAAAAAAACCAATGAGGGTAATAAATAATGATGAAGCGCAATATTCTGGCAGTGGTGATCCCTGCCCTGCTGGTAGCTGGTGCGGCAAACGCAGCAGAAATCTATAACAAAAGCGGTAACAAGCTGGACTTCTACGGCAAAGTTAACGGCGAGCATGATTTCGTTACTTCTGGTGACAATACCAGCAGCACCGATGGCACTTATGCTCAGATCGGTTTCAAAGGCGAAACTCAGATCAACGACCAACTGACCGGTTACGGCCAGTGGGAATACCGTGCGATGGCGAACACCCCAGAAGGTTCTCAGGCGAACAAAAACCGTCTGGCCTTTGCAGGTCTGAAAATCGCTGACGCGGGTGCTATCGACTACGGTCGTAACTACGGCATCGTTTACGATGTGGGTTCTTACACCGATATGGCACCATCCTTCTCCGGTATGACCTGGGCGGGTAACCACGTTGACAACTTCATGACCAGCCGTAGCACCGGTCTGCTGACCTACCGTAACAACGACTTCTTCGGTCTGGTTGACGGTCTGCACTTCGGCGTACAGTACCAGGGTAAAAACGAGCGTAGCGATGTAACAGCTGCTAACGGTGACGGCGTAGGCTACTCCCTGGGTTACGACTTCGGTGAAGGCTTCGGCGTAGTCGGTTCTTACAGCAATGCTAACCGTACTATCGCCCAGAAACAGGATGGTAACGGTGACCACGCTCAGGCATGGGGTCTGGGTGCGAAATATGACGCGAACAACATCTACCTGGCAGCAACCTACGCTGAAACACTGAACACCACTCTGGACAATGAAGGCAACTTCGCCAACAAAACCCAAAACTTCGAAGTGGTTGCACAGTATCAGTTCGACTTCGGCCTGCGTCCAGCTATCTCTTACGTTCAGACTAAAGGTAAAGACCTGCCAGCCTCTGGCACCTTCGGTGGTGGCGATGCAGACCTGGCTAAATTCATCCAGGTTGGCGGTACTTACTACTTCAACAAAAACTTCAACGTGTGGGCTGACTACTACATCAACCTGCTCGACAAAGACAGCGACTACGTACAGTCTGTTGGCGGCATCAACGGCAATGACGACATGGCGGCAGTCGGTGTGACTTACCAGTTCTAATCAGTACGCCACTTTGTTATATGCTTGAAAAACAGGGCTTCGGCCCTGTTTTTTCATGTCTGCCAGTCAAAAATGGTGACTTTCGAAAAGCCCCTCGCTTTTTAGTGCAAACGGTTGGCTTTTCGTAAATCTCCCGTTAACCTGATAGCGGATTTCCCTTCCGTAACCACAATGGAACCTCGTCATGTTTGAGAACATTACAGCTGCCCCAGCCGATCCCATTTTGGGTCTTGCCGATCTGTTTCGTGCTGATGACCGTCCGGGTAAAATCAACCTCGGAATTGGTGTTTACAAAGATGAAACCGGAAAGACCCCGGTTCTGACCAGCGTAAAAAAAGCGGAGCTTTATCTGCTGGAAAATGAAACCACCAAAAACTACCTCGGCATTGATGGCATTCCGGAATTTGGCCGCTGCACTCAGGAGCTGCTGTTCGGAAAAGGCAACGTAATTGTTACCGACAAACGTGCACGTACCGCCCAGACCCCTGGTGGCACAGGCGCATTGCGCGTAGCGGCGGATTTCCTTGCTAAAAACACTGCCGTAAAACGCGTGTGGGTCAGCAACCCAAGCTGGCCGAATCACAAAAGCGTGTTCAACTCGGCGGGTCTCGAGGTTCGTGAATACACCTATTACAATGCCGAGCAGCACGCACTGGATTTCAACGGCGTGCTGGCAAGCCTCAACGAAGCACAGGCGGGCGATGTGGTATTGTTCCATGGCTGCTGCCATAACCCGACCGGGATCGATCCGACGCTGGAGCAGTGGGAGCAGCTGGCAAAACTGTCCGTCGAAAAAGGCTGGCTGCCTCTGTTTGACTTCGCCTACCAGGGCTTTGCCCGCGGACTGGAAGAAGATGCTGAAGGCCTGCGCGTTTTCGCTGCCGTCCACAAAGAGCTGCTGGTTGCCAGCTCCTTCTCGAAAAACTTCGGCCTCTATAACGAACGTGTAGGTGCCTGTACGCTGGTATGCGCTGATGCAGAAACCGCCGATCGCGCCTTCAGCCAGATGAAAGCCGCCATTCGCGCCAACTACTCGAACCCACCGGCTCACGGCGCGGCGGTCGTAGCAACTATTCTCAGCAATGATGCACTGCGCGCTATCTGGGAACAGGAGTTGACCGACATGCGTCAGCGCATCCAGCGTATGCGCCTGCTGTTTGTAAACACGCTGGCTGAGAAAGGTGCGGATCGCAATTTCAGCTTTATCACCAAACAGAACGGCATGTTCTCGTTCAGCGGCCTGACCAAAGAGCAGGTTCTTCGCCTGCGTGAAGAGTTCGGCGTATACGCCGTTGCTTCCGGTCGTATCAACGTTGCCGGAATGACGCCGGATAACATGGCGCCGCTGTGTGAAGCCATCGTCGCTGTGCTGTAACCCAGCCAATAAAAAAGGCCGCTTTGCGGCCTTTTTTATTTATGCTTGGGTCAGCTATTTACCAGACCGGCATCTCATCCTGCAGGAAAGGGTTATGTAAACGCTCATAGCCAAGCGTCGACATTGGGCCGTGGCCCGGAATAAAGCTCACCTCATCCCCCAGCGGCAACAATTTACGTTTTATCGAATCGATAAGCTGCCCATGATCGCCACGCGGGAAGTCACTTCGCCCTACCCCTCCTTTGAAAATGACATCGCCTGAAATCAGCAGCTGCGAAGCCGCGTCATAAAAAACAATGTGGCCCGGCGTGTGGCCCGGGCAGTGTAGCACCTGCAGGCTGACGTTGCCGACGCTCACAAAATCACCTTCATTCAGCCAGCGATCTGGCGTTAATGGCTGACAATCTTCGAGGCCAAACATCCGGCTTTGCGCCGGCAGCCCCTGGAGCCAGAACTCATCTTCTTTTTCCGGCCCGATAACCGGCACACCGTAGTGCTGTGCCAGTTCTGCTGCGGCGCCCACATGATCCAGATGACCGTGGGTCAGCAGAATCTGCATCAGCGTGACGCCTGTGGCAGCTACTTCCTCTTTAATACGCTCAGCATCGCCGCCAGGATCAACCAAAGCGGCAAGTTTTGTCTGCTCGCACCAGATGAGCGAGCAGTTTTGCGCGAAAGCCGTTACCGGAATAATACGATAGTTCATGATGCTCCTGTTTCGTTACCAGGTCCTGACTGGCCCGGTATCAATATGCACAAAGTTGCTACGTGGGTAGTATCCTACACCACCGGCGCGCATAGATAACGCAGCTTTGCGAATATTGCTTAACGAAACGCCTTCAATATGAAAATCCATCGCCTGGCCTTTAGTGTGATAGCTGTGTTTCGCCACACCGCGGCTACGAGCGCGCAGTTCATCATTGGTATCTAACGAACGATAGCCGGAAATAAGCTGCACGGGCTTGTTGGTCCCCAACAGTCCCTGAAGACGGTAAAGATGGTCAAACAATGCTGGATCGATGGATTTTATTTTATTCGCGCGAAAATCACGGAAAAAATGGTTCAGTCTTGCTAATTCATCCTGAATATAGCCTCTGCCATCGAAAAACTCCGCTTTGAGCGACTCACCGGTGTGCAGGTTATTGAGCGTCAAAATACGCGGACGAGGTGTCGAGAGGGTGGCAAACGCAGGCGTCGGCAGAATGGCCGCTGCGCCCAGCGCAACACCACCCCACGCCAGCAGTTTGCGGCGATTAGCGTCAAATTTGTCCATGATAATCAGGTCTACAAGTCAGTGGTCGTTATTTATGCACTTCTGGCGCACGAAGGGCACCTTAACTGCCGAAAGACGTGACGTCAAGGCTCCCTAACCCCAGTCAATCCGGGCCCTGTAGCAATTTGGGCCCATCACAACTCCTTCTTACGACACCTGGATTATCTGAACGTCTTCATTTATCTGATTAATTTTTCCGCTTTTGGCAAAATTTGTGCGCCAGATCGCGCGGTGAGATCGTAATTGTAAATATCTGTACGATATTGCGCCTTTCCGTCTGCCCCAACAAACGCTGTCAGATAATAGAGATTCACCGGAATACTCTGGCGGATGTTCACGTAGCGAGTATCTCCCTGCTTTAACGCATCAGAGATGCGCGTGTCATTCCAGCCTGCATCCTGCAACAGCATGTTAGCCAGCTCCGAGGCCTTATTGACGCGCACGCACCCTGAACTCAACGCTCTTGTGTCTTTCTGGAACAGATTGTGGTTCGGCGTATCGTGCAGATAAATGGCATCGGAACTCGGCATATTGAACTTGTACCGACCTAAGGAGTTTCGCGCACCCGGCGCCTGCTGGAAGCGGAACGGCAGGTTTGAGGCAGTGATCGTTGACCAGTCGACGTGATAAGGATTGATGGTTTCCTTGCTGTTCCAGCCGCGCATCATTGTGTAGCCGTGCTGCTCCAGATAGCCGGGGTCATTCTGAACCTTCGGCAGAATATCCTTGCGCGCAAGCGTCGGCGGCACGTTCCACGGCGGATTGACCACCACGTTATTGAGCGCGCTGCTCATCATCGGCGTTTTGCGATCCGGACGCCCGACGATGACGCGGGAATCCAGCACCTGATTACCATCAAGGTAATAGACCAATGAGTAGGCAGGAATATTCACCATGATCCCGGTCGACAATTTACCTGGCAGCAGGCGCAAACGCTGAATGTTAAGCGCCAGAACGCCCGCACGCTGTGCCGGGCTGACGTTCAGCCAGTCGCGAGTTGACTGACCTATGACGCCATCCGCGCCCAGGCCTTGCCATGTCTGGAAGCGCTTCACCGCCTCTACCAGCTGTCTGTCGTAAACGGCGGGGGCGGCACTGTTGGCTTTAGATTTCTTTGCAGGCTGGGCAGACGGGCTGACCACGTCGCCCGGCAGCGCAATATTGGGTGTGGAATCCATCATGCCAGTACGCTGCAGGATCTCGCGCAGTGCCGGAATATCTTTGCTCCACTGGCCTGGTGAAAGTTTGGTGGTGCTGGTGAGCTGCGGCCAGGGACGCGAATCCGTCAGCTGCGCCAGCAATGCCTGATGCATCGCAGCATATTGCGGGTGTTGCGGAGCAAGGCTTGCAACAAACTGCGTCAGCGCGCCGTTGTCCAGCGCCAGCTGCCACTGGCTGATGACCGACAGCGGAGGCGTGGCAAGCGTATAAGGCTTATCGCTGTACAGCCAGCGGTTGCCCTGCATCGGAATGTTACTGATGAAATGGAGATAGCCCATCATCGCATCGGAAAGCACCGCATCACGCGCCATACCGGTGACGGCCGGGTCGGTGAGCAGTTCAACCCACTGCGTAAACTGAGGCTGGAAGCCAGCAATAGCCACTTCAGCAAGCTGCTGCTGAAACGCCTGAACGGCTTCGCGGTTCTCCCACATCGGCTTCATCGCTCTGGCGGCATAAAGCGCCGAGAGCTGATTCATGTAAACCGGCGTGTAGTTTGCTGGCAGGAGCGATTGAATATCTGCCCGGCTTTTGGCTGCGGCCCCTTCCGGCAACGGCTGGAGGCCAGTCATCATCGCCACGGCGGGTGCCTGGCTATCGACCTGAACCAGCACCTGTGAAGCATCGCCGGGCATAGCAGAACCGTCCGTCGGCACGAGTTCAGGCTCGTCAGCCTGCACGCTAAACAGTGGAGCAAAAGCCAGCGCCAGGCATAAACTTAGCGCTGACAACCGACGACCATTTGATTTTCCCAGTGACATCCCTTGCCCCCTGTCTCTTATTACTGCCCACACCAACCGGGGCTTACTCTCAGTATATGAAGACAAAAATACTTTTGCCTGACCAAATGTAAAGAAGATTAAAGATAATACTCCCTCACATGACAAAAAGTGATAACAAAAAGGGCGACATCACTGCCGCCCTTGCTTAACACTTTTACTGCTACGAAGCATCCGCCGTGCCTGGCAGCGTCTCAGGCAGCTGAGCCGCAAAGCCACGCAGCCCGACCACATGCACGTGTTCGGTGTTGTGGAAGACCTTACGTACCAGCTTATAGGTAGTGCCTTTTTCCGGACTGATATTTTCCGGGGCCGCAATGATAAGCTGCATTTCCAGACGGTCGCACAGCTCAAACAGCGTCGCAATGGAGCGGGCATCCAGACGTGCCGCTTCATCGAGGAACAGCAGGCGGCAAGGCGAAATATCTTTGCCACGCAGACGACGGGATTCCTCTTCCCAGCTCTGCACAACCATCACCAGAATCGACATCCCGGTACCGATCGCTTCCCCGGTAGAAAGCGCGCCGGATTCCGCACGCAGCCAGCCATCGGAACCACGGTTAACTTCGACATCCATTTCAAGGTAGTTACGGTAGTCCAGCAGCTCTTCACCGATGGTCTGTGGCGTACGCTGCCCCATATCGATCTGCGGATTCAGACGCTGATAGAGCTTCGCCAGCGCTTCCGAGAAGGTCAGGCGGTTGCTGTTAAACAGGTCCTGATGCTGCTCATGCTGTTCGGAAAGCACTTCCAGAAGCTGAGAGTGGGTTTCCCGGACGTTCACGTTCAGGCGCACGCTGTTTACCTGGCCGAAGGAGACGCTCTGCAGGCCCTGGTTGAGCATGCGGATACGGTTCTGCTCGCGCTGGATCGTCTTGCGAATGATGTTCGCCACGCTGCGGGAGCTGATCGCCAGCTTCTGCTCACGGGCGGTCAACTCTTCCGTCAGGCGACCCAGCTCAATTTCCATCTGTTCGATGGCTTCCACCGGATCGTCGGTACGGATAATGTCCTGACGAATACGTTCACGCAGGTGCTGATACACCGCCACGAAGAACTGAATCTTGCGCTCAGGGCGCTTCGGATCTTCTGACATGCGCAGAACATCGCGCAGGTGTTCGTTATCCGCAACAGCCAGACGCAGTGCGCCAAGCGCCTTATCCGACATTGAACGCAGATCGTCGGCAGAGAGGTACGCCAGTTCGCGACGATGCAGACGACGCTCAACGTTGTTATCTTTCACCAGGCGCATAACCGCGCACCAGCCCGCCTTCGCGCTTACCACCTGCTCGCGCATTTCGAGGTAATTACGTTCCAGACCGCGCAGTTTGCGGGTCAGGTTATCCATCTCCGCTTCGCAGAAGGTCAGGCCTTTTTCAAGCTGGCTGCGGCGATTGCGGTTATTGGAAAGCTGAGTGTGCAACTCATCGCGGCGCGCGCGCGCGCGCTCTTCTGCCCCGCTGTCGGCGCGAACGCCAATGTCCTGCAGCTCACGGTGTAAATCAGTCAGCAGCTCTTTCTTGGTATCGAAGGAGCTTTTCAGCGAGGCCATGACCTGACTGTACTGGCTGAGCTGAGCGGCATGAGTACGCAAAGCTTCACGCGCACGCGCACGTTCTGCTTCGGCCTGCTCAAGACGCTGGCGCAGCTTCTCGTTGAGATCGGTATTGCCATCCAGCATTTCTGCTGAGTCGGAATAGCCGAAGTGCGCACGACGCTGAACCACTTCCGTCAGGGCAAACGCCTGCTGACGCGCTTCGCGCTGAACCTGCTGAGAGTACGCGTAGTCTTCTTTCAGCTGCTCGAACTGCTCCGGGTCACTCTGCAATACCGAAACCACTGGTTCCAGTTTTGCCAGCTGATTGCCGTGCTGCTGGATAAAGCGTGTGGCTTCCTGAGCTTCATCCAGGCGCTCCTGAATTTCATCCACGCGGTCGGCGAGGGTTTCGTCGGCCAGCAGATTCAGCCGCGGCAGCAGGCGGTTCAGCTGAGCCACGCCCTCTTTTGCCTGTTCGAACTGCGCACGGCTCTGCTGGTTGTCGTTTTCGTGGTTGCTGAGCGCACGCTCAAGCTCGCCGCGACGAGTGTTCAGCTTACGAATTTCCGCTTCCGGATCGGCTTCAAACGCAACCGCCAGATGGCTGCCGATAAAGCGGCTGAAGGCCTGATGTAGACGCTGCGTTTTTTGTACGTCAAACGACAGCGTGGCGAAGCGCTCGGACAGCGTTTCGCGTTCGGCGTGGAGCGCTTCGATGCGGCTTTCACGCGCAGCGCGGCCGAACAACGGCAGCGACGGGAAGCGCGAATAGCGCCACTGGCGATCGGCGACCTTCACCACAACCGCTTTTTCGAGCTCATCGACGCTGAATACGCTGTCATCAAAGGACTGCGGATCCCCTTCAATGAGGTAAAGATCTTCCGGACAATCTTCCAGGCCTTCCAGCTGCCCGGCGATCTGAGACAGATCCGGCACCACGATCGCATGGCGCGACGGGCCGTAAAGCGCGGAGAAGTACGGTGCGTCTTCGAGGCTCACGTCGTCGTAGATTTCCGACAACAGCACGCCGCCAAAGCGCTCCGCCAGCGTATTAAGGCGCTGATCTTCGGAACCGCCAGGCTGACTTAAACGTTCGATTTCATCGTCGACGGCACGTTTGCGCGCGCCGACTTCGTCACGTTCAACAATCGCTTCACGCTCGCGTTCCAGCAGCTGTTGCAGGAACTCGGTGACATCCTGGCTGGATTCGAACTCTTGCCCGCTCTGCTCGCAAAGCTGCGTCAGGCTGCTTTGCGCCGCAAGCCAGACGGGGGCGCGCTGTAACAACGTCTGAATGCGGCCCTGAAGCTGCTCCAGCTCCTGACGCAGCGTCATGCGTTGCTCGCTGGCGGAGGTTACGCTGTCGGAGAGCGTGGAAATCCGCTCCTCCAGCTCCTGGTGCAGCGCTTCCAGCTCGTCAATCTCAATATGACGGCCCTGACGCTTGCAGAATTCTGCCAGCAGACGCTCAGCATCCTGCTGCTCGCGCAGACGCTGTTCAAGCTCGTTCAGGCGACCGCGCAGAGCATGGGATTGCTCAGCAAGGTGGCGCTGATTCACGCCTTCACGCAGCAAATCACGCGCCACGTTCCAGGCTTCATCACGCCCCAGCGGTCCGTTGATGGCAACCACCAGCTGATACGCCTGCTCAAACTGGCTGTGCGCGGTTTGCGCCACGCTCATTTTCTGTTCGAGCGACAGCAGTTTTTCCGTCGCTTCCTGCTCTTTCGCCTTGAAGGTTTCGAGCCACTCATCTGCGCTGTCCGGATTCAGATCCGGCAGATGACAAAGTTCTTTCGCACGCTGCAGAGCCTGAAGCGCCTGAGTATACTGAATGGCGCGCGTCTGCTGGACGTCCAGCGCCTGCTGGTAGTCCGCGAGCTGGCTTTTCAGCTCATCCACTTCCAGCTCAGCAGCTTCGGCGCGGGCCTCATTTTCTTCCTGCTGTTCGGCAGCTTCGGCGACGACTTCATTTTGCTCTTCAAGGCGAATTTGCAGCTCGTCGAGATCGGCTTCGTAACGCTCAATTTTTTCCTGCTGGCGCAGCGCGGTCTGCACGAGGTTCAGGTGGTCGCTCGCCGCCTGATAATCCGCCTCAAGGTCGCCTTCCGCCCCGTTGTGTTCCTGTAGTTCGCGCGCCATATCAACGTGCTTGTACTGTTCCGCTGCCAGCTGCTGGCGGGACGTCAGCAGCTCACGACGAAACTCCAGCGCCTTATCCAGATGCACCCGACGCTCGTTGGCGTGGCGCATGTAATCCGCCGCCACGTAATCGGTCGCTTCGGAAATCAGGTGTTTGAACAGGTCACGATCGGACTGAGTGACGCGGATCGCTTCCAGCGTCATGCGGTTCTCCCGCAGCGCCGCTTCCATATCCTGGAATGCTTTACGCACGCCGCTGTTTTCCGGCAGCAGGTAGTCGCGCAGCGAGCGGGTAATGGCGCTGGAAATCCCGCCGTACAGCGAGGCTTCAATCAGGCGATAATATTTACTACGATCTGAGGCAGAGCGCAGACGACGCGCCACTACGCCCAAATCGAACATCAGCGAGTGATAGTCGGTAATGGAGTTGAACTGCTTGAACTGAACGCCTTCAATGCCTTCGACCTTCTCTTTCAGCTCCTGAAGCGTCAGCACGCGAGCCTGGCGGTCGTTAAGAGTTTCCGTCACCAGCTGCGTTGGCTGGAATGACATCGGCAGGCCCTGAATAGCAAACGGCTTGATGTCCACCTTGCGGTCGCGTCCGGCAACCTGCTGCAGGCGAACGCCCACCAGCACGCGCTGATGACGTGAGTTCATCACGTCGAGCATCGAATAACAGACGCCGGCTTTCAGCTTGCCGTGCAGACCTTTGTCGCGGGAACCGCTGGTCGCACCGGCTTCGGTGGTGTTGCGGAAATGCAGCAGCGTCAGATCGGGGATCAGCGCCGTGACAAAAGCCGCCATCGTCGTTGACTTACCGGCCCCGTTGCCGCCCGAAAGCGTGGTGACCAGTTCATCAAGATCAAAGGTTCGGGCGAAGAAGCCGTTCCAGTTAATCAGGGTCAGTGAACGGAATTTACCGCGTTCAATCATTATTCTTCCTCCCCGCTATCCGTATCCGGCTGCGCATCGTCGTTCTCATCATTGAGCTGCAGATGGTTTTCAATCGCCATCGCTTCGCCATCGCGGATCATGCGCAGCTGCGCTTCGCGGGCGTCATCCCCGGAGCGGACGTCTGCACCGAAGCGAAACACCGATTCCGTGATGCGGAATTTGCTGCTGTCATGGCCCATAAACCACACCATACCCAGGCGACGCAGGCGGTTCAGTGAAGAACGCACCTTCTCCTGCAATTTTTGGCGGTCCAGGTCCGATCCAGTGGAACGGTTGTTCACCAGCTTCAGCAGTTTACTTTCATCAGCCAGGCTCAACAGTTCGTCATACAGCTCCTGCTGGCTGAAAATCCCCTCGTTCGCCAGGCGCTCCGGGCTGAGATAGAGATAGCAGAGAATTTTCCCGACCATCATGTCGAGTTCGGAAAGCACCGAACGCGGAATCAGCGTCGTGGAGCGCGGGCGCAAATAGAAGAATCCTTCCGGCGCGCGAATCAGCTCCACGTTGTAGCGGGTGTAAAACTCTTCCAGGTACTCCTGGAAGTCCATCAAAAAGGCGTGGTTGTCCAGTTCGTCCAGGCCAATGTGGCGGCCTGAACGCAGGGCGCTGTCCAGCGCCGGAAATAACGGATTGGCCAGGGCCTGCGCCAGCTTAACTGGCATCACGTGTTCAATATTTGTCGATGACATGTGCCTGTACCTTGGCTCCGTAATCATTAATCGGCTGCCACTTCGGCGGCAGTCCGGTGAAATCTGCTTGTGCTACGCCCAGACGGACGGCCTGATCGACCACGATACGCGCCACATCGAAGTGGCGAGCGCGTGGGTACTGCGCCAGATATTCGCGCACCACCAGACCCAGATCCAGAGGCAGTCCTTTTTCTTTGTAGATAACCAGTTGCGCTTCAATCAGCGCCGCCAGCTGTTCACGGATTTCGTTAAACTCTTCATATTCCAGGTCCGGCGGAAGCTCGCCGGTGACCTCTTCATCGCGCAGCATCATCTCTTCGTCGCGCATATCGAAGAGACGGTCGGCGTTAGCATACGTCAGCGCCCATGGCGCATCGAAGTAGTTCTGCACCGACACGCGAAGACGCTGAGCAAAGACGCGATTTTTATCCATGTCGATGGCAGTACGGATGAATTTGTGCACGTGACGATCGTAGCCGATCCACAGATCGATAGCCTGCTGGCCCCAGCTGACGATGCGGTCGAGTTTGCTTTGCAGGTCAAACACCAGGCGGTCGACGAAGTTCAAATCGTCGTGCGCCATGGTCGAATCCTGAATGCGTAACAGGTTGGCCTGCAGCTTGTCACCCGCCGCTTCCAGCGTATCCTGCAGTTCACGCAGCGTGCCGGAGGTTTCTGATAGCAGCATTTCACAGCTGGAAATTGCCGCACGCCAGTCTTTGTTCAACAGCTGGGCGATGTCGTCTTTGACCGACTGCTGCTGTTCGTCCATCAGGCGCTGGGTCAAATCGATGCTGTCGAAGATTTCCGCCACGGAGTATTTCAGCGGCGCGTAAACGTTACGATGCCAGTGAAACTCATCTCCGCCCTCTTCCGCTGCATCTGCCGCGCGCTTCAGCTCGCCGCCAACGATTGAGAGCTGCATAGAGAGACGCAGCGTGGAAAACTCACGCTGGCGAATGTAGTAATCCGTAATGCCGATGCCGAGCGGCGTCAGGCGGTAGATCGCGTTGCCTTCGGTTAACTCGCTGGTAAAGCGGTTCAGCAGACGTTGACGCACCATATCGTTGATCGCGTTGTTCGCACGAACGCTGATGGTTTCGCTGGTTTGCTCAAACGCATCACTGACGTGGCGGAAAGCGTCAATCAGCTCACCTTCGGTAAGCTCGCCTTCCAGCCGTTCGCCGTTCAGCGTCGCCACGGCCATCAGGAACGACAGCCTGTCGACCGGCAACGTGATCGAAAAATCATTTTTTCTGGCCCAGGCAACCAGTTCGGGGACTGTCTGGGAAAAATCACTCATCGTTTGTCCTTGTATCTACCTGCGGTTTTCGCGCGGTGACATGAATGTAGCGGCCCAGGCTAACCCAGGGTTCTTCGCGGCAATAGCGGGTTTCCAGTGCCAGCAGCTGCTCGTAACGCTCGTGCTGCTTGTGCTTTTCACGCAGATAATCATGAAAGACCCGTACGCCGGTTTTCCCGACGATCTGTAAGCCGAGATCCGTGAGCCAGCCGTAAACCTGCTGCGGGTCGCGTGGATAATCCGGCGACAGCTTACGCTTGCGCGTCTTTGGCATACCCGCTTCGACGTAATCAAAATTGGTCACAACCATGTTATGCATCAGCAGACCGTTAGCATTGTAGAACATTAACGACAGCACACCGCCCGGGCGCAGAACCGACCACAACGCCGTCAGCACGGCCTGGGGATTCCCCACCCATTCGAGCACTGCATGGCACAATATCAGATCAACCGGGCTTTCCAAATGCTGCGCAATGTCCTGAACCGGGCATTGTACAAAATGCATGTTGTGGCTCACACCTTTCTCAGCGGCGGCCTCTTTCGCAAGGGCGATCATTTCAGCTGACAGGTCGCATAGGGTAACATGATGCCCGCGCTCTGCCATCCGAATTGCGGTTTGCCCGGCACCACCGCCGCCGTCCAGAATGCGTAATGGTTTATCGCCATAGCTGTCGAGCAAGATATCCAGATCCTGCCACAGGATCGCCTGACGCAGCTGGCCCTTGGTTGTGCCATAAATGTTGCGCGAAAAGCGCTCTGCGATCCCGTCGAAATTGCGATCCTGCACGATCTGACTCCACTCACTGCCCAAAGACGCTATTTTGTCATACCCACAGCGAGAGGGAAGCTATCTGGTGTAATATCCCTGCCAGTCTCCTGTCGGATGGTCAAAAAAGGAACCAACACGGATGCTTTTTACGCTAAAAAAATTTATTGGCGCGTTGATCCTGCCGCTGCCGTTTCTCTTATTGCTGATGGCACTCGGCCTGGCGCTACTTTGGTTTAGTCGTTTTCAGCGAACAGGTAAGATTTGTCTTAGTCTCGGCTGGATTGCATTGCTGCTCCTGAGCCTGCAGCCCGTTGCCGACGGACTGTTAAAACCCATCGAAAATAGCTATCCGACATGGCAAGGAACTGAGCGTGTGGAGTACGTGGTGGTGCTGGGCGGCGGCTACACGTGGAATTCGCAATGGGCACCCAGTTCTAACCTGATCAACAATAGCCTACCGCGCCTGACGGAAGGCATCCGCTTGTGGCAACAAAACCCTGGCGCGAAGATGATTTTTACCGGCGCTGCGGCAAAAACCAATCCGGTGAGTACCGGCGAAGCTGGCGCTCGCGTGGCAGAAAGCCTCGGCGTGCCGCGCAGCGATATTATCATTCTGGATAAACCGAAAGATACTGAAGAGGAAGCCGCGGCTGTCAAAGCCGCCATCGGCGATGCGCCCTTCCTGCTGGTGACGTCAGCTTCTCATTTGCCACGCGCGATGATTTTCTTCCGCGGTGCGGGGCTGCACCCGTTACCAGCACCTGCAAATCAGCTGGCAATTGACTCACCGCTGAACCCGTGGGAACGCATCATCCCTTCGCCCGTCTGGCTGATGCACAGCGATCGCGTGGGCTACGAAACGCTGGGGCGTATCTGGCAGTGGCTGAAAGGATCAGGCGAGCCAGGGAATCAGTGATTTCGCCGCCAGGTCGAAATTCGCCCGGTTGAACCGCCCGGTGTTTACCAACTGGGCGACCTCATCCCACAGCAGATACAGCCAACGCCGCCAGAGAAAGGCTTCTGCCACCGGTGCGCGCTGAAGGTAGTGCCACAGCAATCCTTCAGCCAGCCCGCTGTCCGCAAGCCGGAACAGCTCATATTCTCGCGGCGCCCAGAGCATCACGCCCGGCCCCACCATCGCCAGTAGCTGATCGCTGCGCGAATCTTTCAGCATGCTGCGCAGCGTAAAGTTGCCGTGCACCAGCACGCAGTTGTCATTAAACCCCTCAAACAATGCGGGCAGACATTCGCGGGTGCGGAACAAAATGCGTTTATCCTGCATCGTCAGCCCGGTGTTGTCATAAAGATTCAGCGTTCCCCACAGGACTTCCAGCCGTTGGCGATACCACAGCGGCCAGAGATTCTCCTGCGTGCTGTCGACCGTGCCAACACATCCCCCGCTGTCCTGACGGTGCCAGGCCAGCAGACCTTCAACAATCTGATCTTTAAGCTGCTCCCAGCGATCGGGCGTCCTGGCTGGCGCTTCAACAGGTACGCCACGCAGACGCTCCAGCAGCAGCACATCTGGCCCCGGGTGTTCTTCATGAGTCATCACGCCATAAACCACCGGCATTCTCACCGTTCCGCTACGGGCCAGAGTGGAAATCTTCCACGCCAGCTGTCGGGCAAGTCCCGGTGTGGTAAAGCTTCTGGCCATCAGCGGCATCGGGTGACCCTGCGCATCGTACAGCGACCACAGCGACGAATCCGTTTTCTCACTCACGCACTCCACCCGGCTCAGCTTTTCGCCCAGCAGATGGCTCAGTTCGGCACGCAGTTGTTCCATATCTGATTACCCCTGTGAAGACTACTGTTTTTATAATGAGCGCCGACGCCGGAGATGTCACCGGATAAGATCAAAAACGGGATAAAAACGCGGGGAAACGAAGCAGGAAAAGCTCCCCTCAGGGCCGAGGGGAGCGAAAAATTAGCGTAATTCTGCGCGAACGCGGGCGAGATCCTCAGGTGTATCTACGCCAGTGCCCGGCACTTCTTTCGCCACGGCAACATGAATTTTTTCGCCGTACCACAGCACGCGAAGCTGTTCGAGCATCTCAATCTGCTCGAGCGGGCTCGGAGCCCAGGTTACATAGCGGCGAATAAATCCGGCGCGATAGCCGTAAATACCAATATGGCGCAGCAGCGTGTCGCCAATTACGTCGCGACTTTGCGCAAAGCGGTCTCTGTCCCATGGAATGGTGGCGCGGGAGAAATAGAGCGCATAGCCTTGCGCATCCATCACCACTTTCACCGCATTGGGGTTAAAGGCTTCTTCCGCATCGTGAATAGGCACGGCCAGCGTCGCCATGCCGGACTGACTGGCAGCGAGATTATCCGCAACCTGGCGAATGATTACCGGTGGGATCATCGGCTCGTCGCCCTGGACGTTGACGATCAGCGTGTCATCACTGAAGCCGCATTTTTCCACAACCTCAGCCAGACGCTCGGTACCGGACTGATGATCGGCACGGGTCATGCAGACTTCACCACCTGCTGCTTCAACCGCACGGGCCACTTCTTCATGATCGGTGGCAACGATAATACGTTCCGCACCTGATTCGCGGGCGCGCTCCAGCACGTGCACGATCATCGGCTTGCCGTTGATATCCTGCAATGGCTTGCCCGGCAAGCGGGTTGAAGCGTAGCGAGCGGGAATAATAACGACAAAACTCATGGATGGCTCTCTTCTGCGCTCAATGGACGGGCTTCGTTTTCCAGCAGGACGGGGATGCCGTCGCGCAGCGGGAAGGACAAGCTGTCGAGCTTGCAGATAAGCTCTTGCTTATCCTGACTGTAATAGAGCTTACCGTTGCAAACCGGGCAAGCGATGATTTCAAGTAAGCGATGATCCATGGTTCCTCCAGAGCGGACCGAATAAGTATCTGGCGCAGCATAGCACAGAGGCCGTTTATGCGGCGGCAATTTCCCAACCTGACGGCTGAGCGCTGAAAAGTTCGCCAGGAGGCTGATTAAGCTGAATACGACTCGCTCCTTGCCAGCGCGCAAAATCGGTAATGGCCTGTTTCAGCCCTTTCTCCAGCGAAGACGTAATCCGTACGCCCTCTTCCAGATAGAGGGCAAAAATTTCCAGCACGCCGGTTTTGCGATGCATTTTGCTGTCCATTCGCCCAACCAGCTTTCCATGGTGAAGCAACGGCAGAACAAAATAGCCATACTGACGCTTGTGAGAAGGCGTGTAGCACTCCAGGCGATAGGTAAAATCAAACAGCTGCTCAGCGCGTTTGCGATCCCAGACAACCGGATCGAAAGGCGAGAGCACGGCGCTATGGGTGGCAGTCAGCTTGCCAGCCAGCGCCTCTTCCAGCTGTGGCAGATAATCGGTGTGCAGCCACATCGGGCCGAGCTTTTCCACTTCCAGCGGAATAATGCGCCCTTCTTCCTGCCAGCGCGCCAACAAAGAGGGCAACGCTGGCTGGCGTAAGCGATAATAGTCGGCCAGCCACTGCCCGCGAAAAATGCCCAGGCTTCGGGCACTATTCTGCAGCATCAGTTCCTCGGCTTCTTCCTGCGTCAGCAGGTCACGTTCGTCGTCCCAGTGGGGCATTACCCGGGTGGTCAGATCATAGATTCGTTGAAAATTATGTCGACCAATCACCATGACCTTACCCGCGGTAAATAATCCCTCCAGATGGCGCTTATGAGGCTTCCACTCCCACCAGCCGCTGGCACCTTTTCGGGGGTGTTCAAAATCAGCCGAACGAACCGGGCCATTGTGCTGAATATGATTGATTAATGCCTGAATGTCTGCGGCGTGCTCCGTCATCCACTCGTGCCGGTACTTCCAGCCCATTTTATCCGGGGAAAGCATTCTGTGGCGTATCAGGGGAAAGTCACTTCTCGGCAGAAAACAGGCCTCATGAGCCCAGTATTCCATCAGATCCCCCCGACCGAGCGATTCATCCAGCCAGTGCTGCGGGTAAGCGCCGAGGCGGCTGAATAACACCAGATAAGGGCTTCGGGCAACCACATTGATGGTATCGATTTGCAGCAGAGACATGCGCTGAATGGTAGCGAGAATATCTTCAGGCTGAGGACGGCGGCGTTTTTTTTTTAGCAGGCCCTGAGCGGCCAGATGAAGGTGGCGCGCGGCGGTAAGTGAAAGCGTTACTTCTGACATTCAATGCCCTCGTCAGCTTTGCCTGCCCGCGCGCGGAATGCTAACGCCGGACGAGGCCGACCAGTTTCTGAATCAACCGCGGCGCGCTTTCGTCATCGAAAACAGCGTCTACCGGTAAATACCACCAGTTATCCTGTGCAAATTGACGGCATTTTACGGCGTCTTTTTCCGTCATAATGAGCGTTTGCCCTTCCGTTGCCAGAGCCTGAAGGTCTTCGGCTGCTAATACCTGATGATCGTTCAACGCAACAGTTTTGACTGGCTGAACGCCACACTGCTCGAGGGTGGCAAAAAAGCGTGGTGGGTGACCAATTCCGGCCATAGCAACTACATCAGTAAGTGAAGATACGCTACGTTTTTCACCGGTTCTCAGGTTAACCGCGAGGCCCGGATGCAGCTGCATGGGAATCTCACCCTGGCGCGGCACGCCACCATTGACGATAGCGGCATCCACGCTCTTCAGGCGAGAGGCCCGTTCGCGCATTGGCCCTGCCGGTAACCACCAGCCGTTGCCGAAGCGACGAACGCCATCAATCACCACAATTTCAACATCACGGGCAAGGCGGTAATGCTGAAGACCATCGTCAGTAATGATAATCTGCAGATCTTGATCCGCCAGTAATGCCTGAACGGCTTCGCTGCGGCTGGGGGAAACGGCAACGGGTGCGCCCGTGCGCTGATAAATCAGTACGGGTTCGTCACCTGCTTCTGAAGGGAGCGTCCGGGGCGTCAGCACCAGCGGATAGCGTGCCGCTTTGCCACCGTAACCGCGGGAAACAACGCCCACTTTAATACCCTGCTGCTGAAGTTGCTCCACCAGCCAGATCGCCACAGGCGTTTTCCCATTACCACCCGCAGTCAGATTTCCCACCACCACCACCGGCACCGGCGCGCGCCAGGCTTTTTTAAGGCCAAGGCGGTAGCTCAGACGAATAGCGCCGCTCACCAGGCCATACAGCCAGGAAAGCGGCAGCAACAGCAGCCAGAGAAGCGATTCGCCAGACCAGATGCGTGCGATCATTGCCCAAACTGCATTTTATGCAGCTGTGCGTACACGCCACGGTGTTCGATCAGGTCCTGATGGCTGCCTCGCTCGACGATGCGACCGTCTTCCACCACCACGATTTCATCGGCTTTTTCGATAGTCGACAGGCGGTGAGCAATCACCAGAGAAGTGCGGTTTTTCTGTAGCTCATCGAGAGCGGCCTGAATAGCACGTTCGGATTCTGTATCCAGCGCGGAGGTCGCTTCATCCAGAATCAGGATTGGGCTGTCTCGCAGCAGAGCACGCGCAATGGCAATACGCTGGCGCTGGCCGCCGGAAAGCAGCACGCCGTTTTCGCCGATCACCGTGTCCAGACCGTTATCCATCTTATTGATGAAATCCATGGCGTAGGCCATTTTCGCGGCTTTCTCGATGTCTTCGCGGCTGTAGATGTCGGTGCGGGCATACGCAATGTTGTTAGCTACCGTATCGTTAAACAGGTGAACGTTCTGAGACACCAGCGCGACCTGATCGCGTAAGGATGCCAGCGTATATTCACGAATATCATGCCCGTCCAGGATGATGTTACCCTTGTCCACATCGTAGAAACGGGTAATCAGGCTCGCCATCGTTGATTTACCAGAACCCGAACGCCCAACCAGCGCAACGGTTTTACCTTCCGGAATGTTCAGGTTGATATCACGCAGCGCAGGTACTTCACGACCCGGATAAGTGAAGGTGACATCGCGGAATTCGACGTTACCCTTTGCACGCTCAACAACGCGAGTGCCTTCGTCTTTCTCCTGCTCGCTGTCGAGGATAGCGAACAGGGTCTGACAGGCCGCCATACCGCGCTGGAACTGGGCGTTGACGTTGGTCAGAGATTTCAACGGACGCATCAGAGCAATCATGGAGGAGAAGACAACGGTGATTGTACCGGCAGTCAGGGTATCCATTACGCTCGGAAAGCTTGCCGCATACAAAACAAACGCCAGCGCCAGAGAAGCAATCAGCTGAATGATCGGATCGGAGATAGAAGAGGCAGAGACCATCTTCATACCCTGAGTACGCATCTTATTACTGACTTTATCAAAGCGTTTGGTTTCCACTTCCTGGCCGCCGAACATCAACACTTCTTTATGCCCTTTTAGCATCTGCTCCGCGCTGGTGGTCACCTGCCCCATCGTGTTCTGCATATTTTTACTGATGCTGCGGAAGCGCTTTGAAACCAGGCGGATCGCAAAGGAAACAATTGGCGCCAGCACGATGAGGATCACCGACAGCTGCCAGCTGTACCAGAACATCATCACGAACAGGCCAATGATCGAGGCCCCTTCACGCACAACGGTGATCAACGCGCTGGAAGAAGATGACGCGACCTGCTCAGAGTCATAGGTGATTCGGGACAGCAATGTCCCCGTAGACTGCTTGTCAAAGAAGGCGACCGGCATGCCCATCATATGGCCGAAAAGACGGCGGCGCATAGTCATCACGACCTTGCCAGAAACCCATGAAATACAGTAGCTTGAGATATAGCTGGTGATACCACGCAGGACCATCAAACCAATCACCACCAACGGCATCCATAGCAGCACAGAGCGATCCGTTTTACCAAAACCGTCATCCAGTAACGGCTTGAGAAGCGACAGCATAAAGGTGTCGCTGGCAGCGTTAAGAATTAACGCGACCGCAGAGACGATCAGGCCCGCTTTGAAAGGCGCAATCGTTGGCCAGAGTCGGCGGAAAGTCTGCCACGTCGAGAGATCTTTGTCGTTCTGCATTCAAAAAACCAGCTTATGTTGAGATAGCCGCACATTCTACCCGTTATCACGGGCATCGCCAAACCACTGATGATACCAGCGGGGGGATATTTGATCGCGTAAGCTCTGGATTTGCCAACCTTCCGGCGAAAAATTGACCGTTATCTGCCCCTGACGGGCCGTATCGAACCACTGGTAATCCCTTTGCGTATAGCGCGCCTTAACCTTCGCGGACGGAAAATGCCATGCGTTATACCGTGCAGCAGATGACAGCGCCGCCCGCCCACCAACTGCCTGCAGCAGCGCCGGCGATGAGGAGGTACTACTACCGTGATGCGGCACCTGAACAAGTGTAGACGCAAGATGTTGCCAGTAGCGGCTCAGCATCGACATTTCCGCCGGTATTTCAATATCTCCCGTCATCAGGAAACTATTTCGCCCGTCATCGACCCGAACGACACAGGAACGATTATTCCCTTCGGTTCTGTTTTCAGGCAAAGGCCACAGTGCTTTGAACGTCAGCCCCTGCCAGCGCCAGTTCTCTCCTCTTTGACAGGGCCGGTGGTTTGGCCATGACAAAGAACTCCGTACCCAGACATCAGGCCAGGTTTTGAGTAACGTATTCAGCCCGCCGCGATGATCGAGATGCTCGTGGCTGAGAATAATGCCTTCCGGTGTTATGTGATGCCAGCGCAGCCAGGGAACAATCAGCTGCTGTGCACTGTCTCCTCCCGGCCATGCAAGACCGGTGTCATACAGAATCGCTTTGCCGTTGCGCTCGATGACCATGGACAGCCCCTGCCCGACATCCAGCATCGTCACGGACCAGCCCTGCGATAGCGGGCGCCACAATGGAGAAGCCAGCAGAACGCAGCTCGTCAGGGATATCCCGGGCCATTTTATCCAGCCATCAAGACGCCAGAGTACAACGGCAAGCCATGGCAACAGCGTGAGACTTTGCCAGCGATAATCCACCTCTCGCCAGCCTTCCGGCAGAGAACGTAAAAACCAGAACAGGCCAGCAAGCAACCTGTCCGCCATCAGCCAGACACTTTGCTCGATAACCTCCGGGCCGGTCAAATGGAGCGCCATCCCGGCTAACAGCAGTGGGATCTCACACAGGGTAACCAGCGGCACGGCAACAAAGTTTGCGGGCAAGGATGTCCAGGAGATCCCGTTGAAAATGAAAACCTGAAGCGGGAGCAGCAGAAACATCAGTCCGGACTGCAGATGCAGCAGACTCCAGACGGCATTCAGCAGCGCAGAGCGTCTGATTCGGCGGCACGGTACCCATTGATACCAGAAGATAAGCGTTGCAACGGCGAAAGCAGAAAGCCACAGGCTTTGTGACAATATCGCCAAAGGATCCAGGACCAGAATGGCCGCCACGCAGCATAGCCATACCTCCCACGATGTCCATTTATTACCTCTCATTCGCAACAGAAGCCAGATACCGGTTGCAACGACGGTGCGCAGCGCCGGTGGCTCCATGCCGCTTAGCCACGCATAAAAGGCGCCCACCAAAAAGGTGGCACACACAGGTATTCTCCAGCCAATCCACTTACAGGGCATAACGATTTGTATACCCCTGACGACAAGCCAGCCCAGCATCGCCACCAGTGAAATATGCAGGCCTGAAATAGCCATAAGGTGTGAAGTTGCGGTCTGCTGCAGTAGCATTTTTATCTCCGCGGAGACAGCAACACGCTCTCCAACGGCCAACGCAAGCATCACTTGATGCCAGGGATAGCGTTCAACGCTCTTAAAGAGTGATGTGACAAACCGGGCGCGCAGGCTGCAGCTTTGCTGCAAGACCGTGGCATGAGTAAATCGACCTGTTAGCGGACGGTGTAGCGAAAATGCATATCGCTGGCTGTCAAACATACCCTCATTCAGCAGGCCATGTACCGCTCTGATACGCAGAGTCATTTTCCATAGCAGCCCTGCGCAAACGGTACCTGGCAAACGCTGCCCATAAAGCACAATCCCTGGCGCCGGAAACTGCCGCAGCCCATTGATACTCAGTAGCTTCGCGTAGTGCTTCTCTTCCCCGTCAGAGGCAACTATCTCCACCTCAGCCTGCACTGTTTTTCCTGACAGCGTATTCGCAGGAATCACAACATCGTGAGCTGCAAAAATTCCCCAACAGAAAAAAAGGAGAGTTAATCCAATGATTCTCAATAGGCTGGCTGAAAAGCAAAGCGATGCGGCCAACAGCGTTATTCCGCCGGTAACGATCGCTGAGGGCAGCTCGGGTAACCAAAGCAGCGGGCAAATGCCGGCGATGGCGCAGGTAGCTAATGTCGGTAACCGCATGACGCCTCCTTGTCACAGGCAGTGTTGCGAAGTCAGGCAGGCTTGTCGTCAGTTAAAAAGGAATTTTACGAGGGGGCTTCCGGGGAGTTTGCGTTGTTGCAGCACACACAAGAGAAATTGCGAGGAGGCTTCAGAAATGCCCACCGTCAGTGGCCACACTGATTAGAGACAAAAACAAAAAAAGCACCCACAGGTGCTTTCTTCACGTTCAAGTTCCGGAGCGTTCCGGGAACTCAATCGCCGTAAATATTGGCGCGATCGCGCAATTCTTTACCTGGCTTAAAGTGAGGAACGTATTTACCTTCCAGCTCGACTTTATCGCCGGTTTTTGGGTTGCGCCCAACGCGTGGGGCACGGTAGTGCAAAGAGAAACTGCCGAAACCGCGGATTTCAATGCGCTCGCCCTGGGCCAGCGTAGAGGCCATATGTTCCAGCATCTCTTTCACAGCATCTTCTACCGCTTTCGCAGGGATGTGAGATTGCTGGCTTGCAAGTCTTTCAATGAGCTCTGACTTGGTCATGATTCCTCCGGTTTCCTTTCAGGAAAGGTTAAGCTGACAGCTTGAACAAGGGCGGCCATAGCCGCCCTTTGTTGTTGATTACAGGACGAATCCTGCAATCTGTCAAGTTACTCGTAAAGAGTGACTTGATTACTCGCCTTTAGCTGCTTTGAATGCTTCAGCCATAGCGTTAGAGAAGTTGCCTTCTTCCTGTTTGTTGTTAACAGAAGCGATTGCATCTTTCTCGTCAGCTTCGTCTTTAGCACGAACAGACAGGCTGATTGCACGGTTCTTACGGTCAACACCGGTGAATTTAGCTTCAACGTCGTCGCCTACGCTCAGAACCAGAGTTGCATCTTCAACGCGGTCACGGGATGCTTCAGAAGCGCGCAGGTAACCTTCAACGCCGTCAGCCAGCTCTACGGTTGCGCCTTTCGCGTCAACTGCAGTCACTTTACCGTTTACGATTGCGCCTTTCTTGTTCAGTGCAACCCAGTTGTTGAACGGATCTTCTGCGAGCTGCTTAACGCCCAGGGAGATACGCTCACGCTCTGCGTCAACCTGCAGAACAACTGCAGCGATTTCGTCGCCTTTTTTGTATTCACGAACTGCTTCTTCGCCTGCAACGTTCCAGGAGATGTCAGACAGGTGAACCAGGCCGTCGATACCGCCGTCCAGGCCGATGAAGATACCGAAGTCAGTGATAGACTTGATTTTACCTTCAACACGGTCACCCTTGTTGTGGGTTTCCGCAAACTGCTGCCATGGGTTGTTTTTGCACTGTTTCAGGCCCAGGGAGATACGACGACGTTCTTCGTCGATATCCAGAACCATCACTTCCACTACGTCACCAACGTTAACAACTTTGGATGGGTGGATGTTTTTGTTGGTCCAGTCCATTTCGGAAACGTGTACCAGGCCTTCAACGCCTTCTTCGATTTCAACGAAGCAGCCGTAGTCAGTCAGGTTAGTCACGCGACCAGTCAGTTTAGTGCCTTCTGGGTAACGCTTAGCGATAGCTACCCATGGATCTTCGCCCAGCTGTTTCAGGCCGAGGGATACACGAGTACGCTCGCGGTCGAACTTCAGCACTTTAACAGTGATTTCGTCGCCCACGTTCACGATTTCGCTTGGGTGCTTAACGCGTTTCCACGCCATGTCGGTGATGTGCAGCAGGCCATCAACGCCGCCCAGGTCAACGAATGCGCCGTAGTCAGTGAGGTTCTTAACGATACCTTTGACTTCCATGCCTTCCTGCAGGTTTTCCAGCAGCTGATCGCGTTCTGCGCTGTTTTCGGATTCGATAACGGCACGACGGGATACAACAACGTTGTTACGCTTCTGGTCCAGCTTGATAACTTTGAACTCAAGCTCTTTGCCTTCCAGGTGCAGCGTATCGCGAACTGGACGTACGTCTACCAGAGAACCTGGCAGGAACGCACGAATACCGTTCAGCTCAACAGTGAAGCCACCTTTAACTTTGCCGTTGATAACACCAACAACAGTTTCAGCGTCTTCGTATGCTTTTTCCAGCGTGATCCAGGCTTCGTGACGCTTAGCTTTCTCACGGGACAGCAGGGTTTCGCCGAAGCCGTCTTCTACTGCGTCCAGCGCAACGTCAACTTCGTCACCAACCTGGATTTCCAGTTCTCCGGCTGCGTTTTTGAACTGCTCTGCAGGGATTGCAGATTCAGATTTCAGGCCCGCATCAACCAGAACGACGTCTTTGTCGATAGAAACAACAACGCCACGAACGATGGAACCCGGACGGGTTTCGATTTCTTTCAGGGATTCTTCAAACAGTTGAGCAAAAGATTCAGTCATGTTTAATCTTCAAAAGTTAGATTAACGTCCATCTGGCCTCATGCCGGATGGGGTTGTTTTACATACCCGCTCACACTCCGTTGCAGCGGGGGTACTACGAATTCGGAGGCTTACCTGCCTTTAAATCAGGCAGCAGCCAGTTTTTGGCGCGCGTATTGTAGCGCTTTTTCAATCACTTGCTCAATGCTTAATCGCGTTGAATCGAGGACTAAAGCATCAGCAGCGGGAACCAGCGGCGCCACCGCACGGTTGCGGTCACGATCGTCGCGTTCCTTGATCTCTGCCAAAAGGCGATCAAAGTTAACACTAAAGCCCTTTTCCTGCAACTGAAGCATACGGCGCTGAGCACGTTCTTCCGGCGAAGCGTCAAGGAAAATTTTAACGGGCGCATCGGTGAAGACCACGGTTCCCATATCCCGTCCATCTGCAATCAAGCCTGGCGCTTCACGAAACGCGCGCTGACGGCGCAGAAGGGCTTCACGTACGCGTGGAAATGCCGCCACCTGGGACGCCGCATTAGCCACTTCCTGAGTACGGATTTCACCGCTGACGTCTTCACCTTCGAGGATCACTTCAAGATTGCCGTCGGTGGAGACAAAGCGCACGTCAAGGTGTGCAGCCAGCGGCACCAGCGCCTCTTCCGAAGTCACGTCAACATGATGATGTAATGCCGCCAGAGCCAGTACGCGGTAGATCGCACCTGAATCCAGCAGATGCCACTGCAACGCTTCCGCCATTGCCTTGCACAAGGTGCCTTTTCCTGCACCGCTTGGCCCATCAATGGTGATTACCGGGGCAATTGCCGTCATCGTTTTCTCCTTCATTCAAGGCGTCAGTTACTTAAACGCCGCGCATTATACGCGCCATTACCCGTAACCGGTAATACTGGTTGCAAATAACAGACAGTTTGAAGGTGAGTGTAGAAGAAATGCGCAGAGGGAATGTCAGGAAACGTCATTCTGCGCTACGCCTGAAGGCGCAGCGCAGGGAGAACATCAGGCCAGCGTGCTGATACGTGCGAGCTGTTCAAAGTAATCCGGGAAGGTTTTTGACGTACATTTCGGATCGAGAATCGTGACCGGCGTGTCCGACAGCGCCACCAGCGAGAAGCACATCGCCATGCGGTGATCGTCATAGGTACCGATTTCTGCAAATGTCAGCTGTGCCGGTGGCGTCACGCGAATGTAGTCTTCGCCCTCTTCCACTTCAGCCCCGACTTTGCGCAGCTCGGTTGCCATCGCAAACAGACGATCCGTTTCTTTCACGCGCCAGTTATAAATGTTGCGAAGCGTAGTCGTGCCTTTCGCGAACAGGGCCGCAGTTGCGATAGTCATCGCAGCATCCGGAATATGGTTCATGTCCATATCGATAGCGTTCAATTCACCGCGCGTACAGGCGATGAAATCGTCACCCCAGGTAACGGTTGCGCCCATTTTTTCCAGAACGTCCGCAAAGCGGATGTCGCCCTGCACGCTATTGCGACCAATGCCGGTCACTTTGACCGTGCCACCTTTGATGGCACCCGCTGCGAGGAAATAGGACGCTGAAGAAGCATCGCCTTCCACCAGGTATGCACCAGGAGAGTGGTAATCCTGCCCGCCTTTTACGACAAAGCGTTGATAGTTCTGATTCTCAACCTGCACGCCGAAAGTGTTCATCATGTGCAGAGTGATATCGATATACGGTTTTGACACCAGTTCACCTTTAATGGTGATGACCGTGTCCTGCGGAGCCAGTGGTGCCGTCATCAGCAGTGCCGTCAGGAACTGGCTGGACACGCTACCGTCTACCGCAACTTCGCCACCTGTAAAACCGCCCTTCAGACGCAGCGGTGGATAGTTTTCCTGCTCCAGATACTCAATCTCTGCGCCGCCCTGACGCAAAGCATCAACCAGATGACCAATCGGGCGCTCTTTCATGCGCGGCTCACCGGTCAGCACGATATCGTTACTGCCAAGGCACAGCGCTGCCGCCAATGGCCGCATCGCCGTCCCTGCGTTACCGAGGAACAGATCAAGCGCTGTTCCCGCCTGAAGCGGGCCGCCGTTGCCGGTCACTTCGCAGCGGGTACGATCGGCAGAGAGCGTGTACTGAACGCCTAACGCAGTCAGCGCATTAAGCATGTGGCGCACGTCGTCGCTGTCCAGCAGGTTGGTCAGCACGGTGGTGCCACGGGCTAATGCCGCCAGCAAAAGAGCGCGGTTAGAGACACTTTTTGAACCGGGTAAATTGATGGTGCCATCTACGCGCGCGATGGGTTGTAACGTCAGGGATTCCATGAAACTTAACTCTCAAAAGCAGAAAATAAAAACCCCGCAGACGGGCTACGGGGATGAAAACAGGGGGCATTAACCGTGGCGACGTTCGAACGCTTTCATAAAGTCGGTTAACGCTTCAACGCCTGCCAGCGGCATTGCGTTATAGATGGAGGCACGCATACCGCCTACCACGCGGTGGCCTTTCAGCGCATGCAGACCGGCAGCAAAGGACTCTTCCAGGAACAGCTTGTCCAGCGCGCTGTCCGCCAGCTGGAATGGCACGTTCATGCGGGAACGGTTAGCCGTAGCTACGTCATTACGGTAGAAATCGCTGTTGTCGATGGTGCTGTAAAGCAGATCCGCTTTCTGCTGGTTAACGCGATCCATCGCCGCCACGCCGCCCTGCTCTTTCAGCCATTTGAAGACCAGGCCTGCCAGATACCAGGCGAAGGTCGGCGGGGTATTGAACATTGAATCATTGTCGTTCAGCACGGTGTAATCAAGAATTGACGGACAAGCGATGTGCGCTTTGCCAAGCAGGTCTTCACGGACGATGACCAGCGTCAAACCAGCCGGGCCGATATTTTTCTGCGCACCGGCATAAATCACGCCATAGCGGCTAACGTCTATCGGGCTGGACAGAATAGTAGAAGAGAAGTCTGCAGCAACGATAACGTCCTTGCCAAAGTTCGGGGCTTCATCAATGGCGATGCCGTCGATGGTTTCATTCGGGCAGTAGTGCAGATAAGCCGCGTTATCGGAAAGCTGCCAGTCACGCATCGGTTTCACGGCGCGCAAACCATCCACGGTGACTTTGGCATCGATCACGTTTGGCGCGCAGTATTTTTTCGCTTCCTTCACTGCGCTTGCTGCCCAGTAGCCTGCGTCGACGTAATCGGCAGTGGTTTTCTCACCCAGCAGATTCAGCGGTACGCCAGCGAACTGACCGCGCCCGCCGCCGTGGCAAAACAGCACTTTATAGTTGGAAGGGATATTGAGCAGGTCACGGAAGTCTTTTTCCGCCTCTTCGGCCACCTGGATGAACTCTTTGCCGCGATGGCTGATTTCCATCACCGAGGTGCCAAGCCCCTGCCAGTTGCACAGCTCCTGTTGCGCCAGTTTAAGAACATCCGCCGGAAGCATTGCCGGACCAGAACTAAAATTGAAGACCTGAGTCATTTCCCCTCACCACGCTATACAAGTTATCTGCCCGCAGGCATAAGTGTTTCCTGTGGCTATCGGTTTTACCATTCAGTGACACAGGCCGCAATGGCAAATCCTCGCACGCCGAAAAATGCGGCGGCGCTCACACAACAGAATCTGCCAGCTTGACGTCACATTACCGACATTCTTGCTGTCAGGTGATCCGTTTGGCCCTGCTGGCCTTCGCCCATTCCGGATTGGCACAGCGGGCGCATAATTGCCGATCTCCGGCATGGAGATGAAAAATCGCGCTGCATCTGGTACAGGCATAGTCGTTCTCTTCCGGCAATACAGTGAAGCGTTCAACACACTTTCCGGGCAAAATCGGCAAACCGGGTTTCACGTCCTCATCGCTGAAGTAATAGACGCTGATCTGGCCGTTGGTTTCCATAATCGCCCGCTTTACCTGCCCGAGATGTTCGATACCGTTCAGGCGTAGCTCCATGAAAAACTCAAACTCCGTCAGGTTTTCCGCGCGCAGTTTTTCCCAGGCCAGTTCGCCATCAGAAACAACGATCACCGGTTTTCCCTCCAGCAGATCTTCCAGCTTTTCACTGTGTGACATCAGCCACATCACCAGCCGGTACAGTATCCCCAGCGTAACGAATACGATCAGCACGGGTAACATAGGAACGTCATCGTAAAACGCAACATCGCCCGCCGCCGAGCCCAGCGTCAGGATAATCAGTACTTCAAACAATGACATTTGTCGGACGCCGCGCCGACCGGTTATTTTTAGAAACAGAAACACCAGCACGAAGGTATAGAGACTGCGCAGCGCCACTTCCGCAAGAAAATCCACGGGTACCTTGTCAAAAGCCATACGGTGAAGATCGAACGCTTGCATTTTTTCTGCCTGAACAGGAGGTTACTGCCTTTAAGCGTAGCTGACTCTTTTATTTTCGCCGACGACGCCGGGACGATAGCGCCTGACACGCAAAACCCGTATCATTGCGCGCTTTCCGTACGACAAAAGTGACTGCCATGACCCAAACCTTTATTCCCGGCAAAGACGCCGCACTGGAAGACTCCATCGCCCGCTTCCAGCAAAAACTGACGGACCTCGGTTTCAATATTGAAGAAGCCTCCTGGCTGAACCCGGTGCCGAACGTGTGGTCCGTGCATATTCGTGATAAAGAGTGCGCGCTGTGCTTTACCAACGGCAAAGGTGCAACAAAAAAAGCAGCCCTGGCCTCTGCGCTCGGTGAATACTTCGAGCGTCTGTCCACCAACTATTTCTTCGCAGATTTCTGGCTGGGCGAAACCCTTGCCAATGCCCCATTCGTTCACTATCCGAATGAGAAATGGTTCCCGCTGCCCGAGGATGATGACGTACCAGAAGGCCTGCTCGATGCACGCCTGCGCGCGTTTTACGATCCGGACGATCAGCTCACCGCCAGCGGTCTGGTCGATCTGCAATCGGGGAATGACGATCGTGGCGTATGTGGATTGCCATTCACCCGTCAGTCAGACGGAGAGACGGTCTACATTCCGATGAACATCGTTGGCAACCTGTATGTCTCCAACGGCATGTCGGCTGGCAACACGGCTAACGAAGCACGCGTTCAGGGCCTGTCTGAAGTGTTCGAGCGCCACATCAAAAACCGCATCATCGCCGAAAGCATCAGCCTGCCGGAAATTCCTGCGGACGTGCTGGCGCGCTACCCGGGCGTGGTGGAATCCATCGCCAAACTCGAAGCTGAAGGCTTCCCAATCTTCGCCTACGACGGCTCCCTGGGCGGTAAATACCCGGTAATTTGCGTCGTGCTGTTTAACCCGGCCAACGGCACCTGCTTCGCCTCCTTCGGCGCACACCCTGATTTTGGCGTGGCGCTGGAGCGTACTGTGACCGAGCTGCTGCAGGGTCGTGGTCTTAAAGATCTCGACGTGTTTACACCACCGACCTTCGATGATGAAGAAGTGGCTGAGCACGCAAATCTTGAGACGCACTTCATTGACTCCAGTGGTCTGATCTCCTGGGATATGTTTAAGCAGGATGCGGACTATCCGTTTGTGGACTGGAATTTCTCCGGCACCACCGAAGAAGAGTTCGCTACGCTGATGGCGATTTTCCAGGCGGAAGATAAAGAAGTGTATATCGCTGACTATGAACACCTGAGCGTATACGCCTGCCGTATTATCGTGCCGGGCATGTCTGATATTTATCCGGCAGAAGATCTGTGGCTGGCAAATAACAATATGGGCAGCCACCTGCGCGAGACTATCCTGTCGCTGCCGAACAGCGAATGGGATAAAGAAGATTATCTGGCGCTGATCGAGCAGATGGACGACGAGGGTCTTGATGACTTTACCCGTGTTCGTGAACTGCTGGGTATGGCAACCGGAAAAGACAACGGCTGGTACACTCTGCGCATCGGCGAGCTAAAAGCTATGCTGGCGCTGGCGGGCGGCGATCTGGAACAGGCGCTGATCTGGACTGAGTGGACCATGGAATTCAACGCCTCTATTTTCAGCGCTGAACGCGCCAATTATTACCGCTGCCTGCAAACGCTGCTTCTGCTCTCCCAGGAAGAAGAACGCCAGCCGCTGCAGTATCTGAATGCCTTCGTGCGGATGTACGGCGCAGATGCAGTTGAAGCGGCAAGCGCAGCCCTGAGCGGCGAAGCGGCCTTCTACGGTCTGCAGCCGGTCGACAGCGATCTGGCCGCCTTCCCGGCGCATCAGTCACTGTTAAAAGCCTATGAAAAACTGCAGCGCGCAAAAGCCAGCTTCTGGGCAGACCAGCAGTAAAACCACAAATAATGTATGGCGAAATTATTCGCCTGCGCTATATTACGGGGCCACAAAGCGTGGCCCTTTTTTATTTTCTACGGCCCATTATTTAATTTGTAATAATTAAGTTAATTATGCGTAAACACTATTATTAGTAGCTTACGAGGGATGTTAATTTTAATGCATATTACTCCATTTTAATTAACTGAATTAAAGGAGGTTAAGCAAGAAAATTCAACTCATTTTGCAAACTTTAAAATTTATTTTTATTTTGATAATCAAAAAGTTACTCCGCATTCGTTGAAAAACCACGCGTTCTGCGGGCCTATAAGCCAGGCGAGATATGATCTACATCAATTTCTCTTCTATAATGCTTTGTTAGTATCTCGTCGCCGACTTAATAAAGAGAGAGTTAGTGTGAAAGCTGACAACCCTTTTGATCTTTTACTCCCAGCTGAGATGGCCAAAGTGGCCGAGGAAGCGGGTGTCTATAAAGCAACGAAGCAACCGCTTAAAACCTTTTTCCTGGCGATTACTGCGGGTGTCTTCATCTCCATTGCCTTCGTTTTCTACATTACGTCCACGACTGGCACGGCAGGAATGCCGTTTGGTATTGCCAAGCTGATTGGCGGCATCTGCTTCTCACTTGGACTTATCCTTTGTGTTATCTGCGGGGCCGATCTCTTCACTTCCACGGTGCTGATTGTCGTCGCGAAGGCCAGCGGAAAAATTACCTGGGGTCAACTGGCTAAGAACTGGTTCAACGTCTATGTTGGTAACCTGATTGGCTGCCTGCTGTTTGTTCTGCTAATGTGGCTTTCTGGCGAATATATGACCGCCAACGGCGGATGGGGCCTGAACGTCCTGCAAACCGCTGACCACAAAATGCATCATACTTTTATTGAGGCTGTCTGCCTCGGTATTCTGGCAAACCTGATGGTGTGTCTGGCCGTATGGATGAGCTACTCCGGCCGCAGCCTGATGGACAAAGCGATGATTATGGTGCTGCCAGTTGCGATGTTTGTCGCCAGCGGCTTTGAGCACAGCATCGCAAACATGTTTATGATCCCTATGGGTATCGTCGTTAAGAACTTCGCCAGCCCGGAATTCTGGACCGCCATCGGTTCGACTCCGGACAATTTCTCACACTTGACTGTCATGAACTTCATCACTGATAACCTGATTCCGGTGACAATCGGTAACATTATCGGCGGTGGTTTGTTAGTCGGGTTGACGTACTGGGTCATTTACCTGCGTGGCAACGACCAGCACTAACGGTTGTTTCAGGCAGTAAATAAAAAATCCACATAAGAAGGTAGGTGTTACATGTCCGAACTTAATGAAAAGTTAGCCACAGCCTGGGAAGGTTTTGCCAAAGGTGACTGGCAGAAAGAAGTCAACGTACGTGACTTCATCCAGAAAAACTACACCCCATATGAAGGTGACGAATCCTTCCTGGCTGGCGCTACCGAAGCGACCACCGCCCTGTGGGATAGCGTAATGGAAGGCATCAAACTGGAAAACAGCACCCATGCTCCAGTTGATTTCGACACCTCCGTAGCGTCCACCATCACTTCTCACGACGCGGGCTACATTAACAAAGCCCTTGAGAAGATCGTTGGCCTGCAAACTGAAGCACCACTGAAACGTGCGATTATCCCGTTCGGTGGTATCAAAATGGTTGAAGGTTCCTGCAAAGCGTACGATCGCGAACTGGACCCGATGCTGAAAAAAATCTTCACTGACTATCGTAAAACCCACAACCAGGGCGTTTTCGATGTCTACACCAAAGACATTCTGAACTGCCGTAAATCCGGCGTTCTGACCGGTCTGCCAGATGCCTACGGCCGTGGCCGTATCATCGGTGACTACCGTCGCGTTGCGCTGTACGGTATCGACTTCCTGCTGAAAGACAAATACGCACAGTTCCTGTCCCTGCAGTCTGACATGGAAAACGGCGTAAACCTGGAAGCCACTATCCGTCTGCGTGAAGAAATCTCTGAGCAGCACCGTGCGCTGGGTCAGATCAAAGAAATGGCAGCAAAATACGGCTGCGATATCTCTGGTCCTGCAACCAACGCTCAGGAAGCCATTCAGTGGACCTACTTCGGCTACCTGGCCGCAGTTAAATCTCAGAACGGCGCTGCAATGTCCTTCGGTCGCGTATCCACCTTCCTGGATGCTTACATCGAACGTGACCTGAAAGCAGGCAAAATCACCGAGCAAGACGCTCAGGAAATGATTGACCACCTGGTCATGAAGCTGCGTATGGTTCGCTTCCTGCGTACCCCAGAATACGATGAGCTGTTCTCCGGTGACCCAATCTGGGCAACTGAATCTATCGGTGGTATGGGCGTTGATGGCCGTACTCTGGTCTCCAAAAACAGCTTCCGCTTCCTGAATACCCTGTACACCATGGGTCCTTCTCCGGAGCCAAACATCACCGTTCTGTGGTCTGAAAAACTGCCTCTGAACTTCAAGAAATTCGCCGCGAAAGTGTCCATCGATACCTCTTCTCTGCAGTATGAGAACGATGACCTGATGCGTCCGGACTTCAACAACGACGATTACGCTATCGCATGCTGCGTAAGCCCAATGGTTGTTGGTAAGCAAATGCAGTTCTTCGGTGCTCGCGCTAACCTCGCGAAAACCATGCTGTACGCAATCAACGGCGGCGTTGATGAAAAACTAAAAATGCAGGTTGGTCCTAAATCTGAACCAATCAAAGGCGACGTTCTGAACTTCGACGAAGTCATGGACCGTATGGATCACTTCATGGACTGGCTGGCTAAACAGTACGTCACTGCGCTGAACGTGATTCACTACATGCACGACAAGTACAGCTATGAAGCCTCTCTGATGGCGCTGCACGACCGTGACGTGGTTCGCACCATGGCATGTGGTATCGCAGGTCTGTCCGTTGCGGCTGACTCCCTGTCTGCTATCAAATACGCAAAAGTTAAACCAATTCGTGACGAAGACGGTCTGGCTATCGACTTCGAAATCGAAGGCGAATACCCGCAGTTTGGTAACAACGACTCCCGCGTTGATGACATGGCGGTTGACCTGGTAGAACGTTTCATGAAGAAAATTCAGAAACTCACTACCTACCGTAACGCTATTCCGACTCAGTCTGTTCTGACCATCACCTCTAACGTGGTTTATGGTAAGAAAACCGGTAACACCCCAGACGGTCGTCGTGCTGGCGCGCCATTCGGCCCAGGTGCTAACCCAATGCACGGTCGTGACCAGAAAGGTGCTGTCGCCTCTCTGACTTCCGTTGCTAAACTGCCGTTTGCTTACGCGAAAGATGGTATCTCTTACACCTTCTCTATCGTGCCAAACGCACTGGGTAAAGACGACGAAGTACGTAAGACTAACCTGGCAGGCCTGATGGACGGTTACTTCCATCACGAAGCGTCCATCGAAGGTGGTCAGCACCTGAACGTGAACGTCATGAACCGTGAAATGCTGCTCGATGCGATGGAACATCCTGAGAAATATCCTCAGCTGACCATCCGTGTTTCTGGTTATGCGGTACGCTTCAACTCCCTGACCAAAGAACAGCAGCAGGACGTTATTACCCGTACCTTCACTCAGACCATGTAATTGGATTTTGACTGAAATTACGCAGTAATCGGCGTACAATAAAGGCTCCACACCCGTGGGGCCTTTTTAACAACTCCTCTCCTGCCCCAGCCTGCTTTGCCAGCCATCTATACTTTCACTATCGGGTATGGATCTCTGCCAAAACAGACTTAACACAGCCGGTTTTGAGCTGTGCATACACTGGCCCCGGATGGGCCGTATCTGGAGAAAACACCGCAATGTCAGTAATTGGTCGCATTCACTCCTTTGAATCCTGTGGCACCGTCGATGGCCCGGGGATCCGCTTTATCACCTTCTTCCAGGGCTGCCTGATGCGCTGCCTGTACTGCCACAACCGCGATACCTGGGATACCCACGGCGGCAAAGAAATCACGGTCGAAGAGCTTATGAAAGAAGTGGTGACCTATCGCCACTTTATGAATGCGTCCGGCGGCGGCGTTACGGCCTCCGGCGGCGAAGCCATTTTGCAGGCTGAGTTTGTGCGTGACTGGTTCCGCGCCTGCCGCAAAGAAGGCATTCATACCTGTCTCGACACCAACGGCTTTGTCCGTCGCTACGATCCGGTGATCGACGAACTGCTGGAGGTCACCGACCTGGTGATGCTCGACCTCAAGCAGATGAACGACGAGATCCACCAGAACCTGGTTGGCGTCTCAAACCACCGCACGCTGGAATTTTGCCGCTATCTGGCGAACAAGAATATCAACGTCTGGATCCGCTACGTCGTGGTTCCCGGCTGGTCCGACGATGACGACTCCGCCCATCGTCTCGGTGAATTCACCCGTGATATGGGCAACGTCGAAAAAATCGAGCTGCTGCCCTACCACGAGCTGGGGAAACATAAGTGGGTGGCAATGGGCGAAGAGTACAAGCTTGATGGCGTTCACCCGCCGAAGAAAGAGACCATGGAACGCGTCAAGGGGATCCTCGAGCAGTATGGTCACAAGGTCATGTACTGAATCTTTTTGCCCGGCGACTCTCTGTTTGCCGGGCATCGCCGGGTGGCGCTAACGCTTACCCGGCCTGCATCCGCCTTCCCAATTGCATACATTCCGTAAATCAGGTAAGCGAAGCGCCGCCTGACAACAGCCCTTTCTCCATGATGCCCAGGACCTGGCTCAGCACTGACGCGTTAATCACCCCAGGTTTCCACAGCGCCACTAAGGGATGTGTCAACCCGTTATTACCCATTGCCGTTTCCACCCGCATCACACCTTTAAGCCGCTCAGCTGAGAAATGATCCGGCAGAAATGCCCAACCTGTACCGGCTTGCAACAGGCCTTCCAGCAGCGAGATCTCATTAACGTGAATTAAATTGTCGGCAATTTGCAACCGTCCGGCCAGCGAAGGCGGGAGATCGCGAAATGGCATCAGTTGAGGCCTGGAGGCCAGATGCAGGAGCGAGACGGGCTGCTTAGAGAAGTAGCCTTCACGGGCGTAAACGGCGAGTGAAACGCTGCCAACCGCCCGCCAGTGCAGATGGTCGTTGACGGAACGGTTCATCGCCTGAAACAGCGCCAGGTCAACGCTCCCCTCGTCCAGCCACTGTTCAGCCTGCACGCGCTCGCAGGCAATCATGTCCAGCTGGATATGCCGGGCACGTAGCTGCTCTGCAAGCTGAAGCAACAGCGCACGAGGAGTAAACAGGTCATAGCACAGCGTAAGATGCGTCTCGATGCTGTCGGGAATCTGTCTGGCAATGCGGGAGAACGCTTCAGCCTCATGCAAAAACAGCCGGGCCTGGCGGTAAAGAAGCTGCCCCTGTGGCGTCAGGGTTAACGGACGTGTCGAGCGATCGAACAGCGTGTACCCAAGATCAACTTCCAGGTAATCCAGTAACTCGCTCACCGTCGTCCGGTCTTTTTTCAGCTTCCTTGCGGCCTGGGTGAGCGTTCCGCTCTCACACACGCAGGCGAAGGCTTCAATCTGAGCAAGCGTAAAGCGTAGCAGTTCCATCAGGCGTCCTTTTTTGCGGGGAATCGACACCTTACCGAAGAGCGGGCAAAGAAAAAAGCCTGTCATTCGACAGGCTTTTTTCTTCAGGCGTGCGCCACTGGCGTCGGGTGATGCCCGGCTTTACGCAGCAGCATCAGCAGGTAAATAAACGAAACGCAGGCAATCATCACGAACAACAGGTTATCCGAGTAGTTCTGCATCAGCATAGAGGTGAACGTCGGGCCAAGCAGGCTACCGATGGTGTAACTCAGCAGCAGCGCCTGATTCATGGCGACCAGCTGATGATGTTGCACTTTCTCACATGCCCACGCCATCGCGACAGGGTAAAGCGTGAAGCCTGCCGCCCCAAGAATAAACAGCGTTGGCGCCATCGCTGCACCGCTGAGCATTGCCAGACAGCCGAGAATAACCACAAAAACCTGAACGCGCAGGACCAGTAAGCGGCCATAGCGGTCAGCAAGGCGCCCAATTGGCCACTGGCCGATAATACCCGCGCTGACCATCACCGCCATCCAGAAGCCGATACCGGCATCGCTAACGCCCTGGTGGTTCAGAAACAGCGGCATCAGGCCATACAGTGAACCCAGCACAATACCCGAAATAATGCAGCCATTCACGCCCAGACGCGCCTGACGGAGCTTCAGCATAGGCCAGACCTGCGTCGGCGCATGCTCTTCCTGGGAGTGATTAACGATACGGGCAAACAGCAACGGCAGTATGGCCGCGAGCACCATGCCGGTCACCCATGGCAGGACGCTCATCAGGTCTGTCGGCAGCTTGCTGACCATCAGTTGGCCAAGGACAGTGCCCACGTAATACACCATCATATAGGCGGCCAGCAGGCGACCGCGGTTACGCGAGGTGCCGCTGCACATCAGTGCGCTTTCCACGACGACCCAAATCATCGCGCAGCCAACGCCCGCAAGGAATCGCCAGCTCAGCCAGCTCCAGAAGCCCACATTCAGCCCTAAGCCTACACAGCTCACGGCAAAAATCAGCGACGCAAGATAGTAGCTGCGGTTGAAGCCAAAGTACTTAATCAGCCGCCCGCAGAGCAGCGTGCCCACCAGATTGCCGGTGAAATAAGATGAGCCCACCATCCCCACCTGCCAGGTTGGCAAATGCTCATGAGCGAGCCAAAGCGGGACGAGCGTGTTCAGCACTGCGATCGCCAGCGTCAACAAAAGTAGGCCGCAGAGCAGAAACAGCACCGGGCGGGAATACGTGGACATGGATTAAAAAAACCGTGAGGAAGTTCAAAATTCGTGCGCATCATGACACCGCCACGCGCAATGTCAATTCCCCTCAGGCCAGCGCTGACGCGGTTTTCAGAGGAACAATAGAATTTTTTAATCCAACGGAACGGTAACGGAATTTATTAATAAATTATTCCATTGTTTTAATTAATGAATTAGAAAAACAGCGGCTTATTTTCAGAAGAAAAATTTCATGGAAGACAGGCATTTTTTGCAGCGCCAGGCCATGAAGGCCCGGCGCAAATAGCAACTTAGCTGGCGATCGCCATGCCGACGGTCATATGCAGACCGTAGAAAACGCCGCGACCGATCAGTTCGCCAACAACGACAAGTACAAAAGCCACGCTCAGCAGCGGCACCGCTGGCTGACGTCCTTTCAGCTGTGGTGCAATCCAGCACATCAGCGCTAACGCCAGCGCAACCAGGCGCCAGGCCATCAGCTCGCCATAAGCCGGAACCAGCGCAGATGCCTGCTGGATAGAGCTGTGGATTGTTGCAAGCTCACTGCCCTGCATCATGACGACGATAGCGCTGACCACCAGTGCCGGCAGCGATACCGCAGGCAAAAGGCGCATTGCCCAGCCGTCCACACCCGCCGCACGCAGCAGAAGGTAACCGAGCAGTGGCCCGCCGATAAACATCGTCAGGAAGAAGCTCATCGGCGTCCAGACGCTGTACCAGGTTGGTACGGTATCAATGGTGTTATAGACGCGCACCATCATCCAGACAAACACTACGCCCAGCACCATCGTCAGAATTAACCACAGGCTACGCAGCGCCTGAGGCAGTTTGTTCAGCACAGCTAACAGCCAGCCAATGCCACCCACCGCAAAGAACACGGAGCCGCTGGCAATTTCGTTACTCAGCGAGGATCCACCAATGCGGTTCAGCGAGTTAAATGCACGCAGTGGCGAGCCCAGATGCAGAACAGAAGCGATGAAGCCAATGCCCATCAGCACCCACAGGACAAACATGCTCAGCACCACCAGGCGCTGCTGTTCACGGGAAAGTTCGCCTTTCATCAGCGCCAGCGCCAGAACGATAAAACCGCCCGCCACGCACTGCCCGAGCACCGTGAAGATCATCAGCGGCCATTCATGCCATCCACTTCCCATCTTAAACCTCCTTCGGGTTTGCCAGATAGCCGGTGGTGTCACCCGTCGGACGGCTGTTGGCGTTAGGTTTGATAACAATGCTCGGCTTTGTGAAGTGCGCAGACGGCAACGGTGCAACCGCAGCCAGCTGACCGTGTTTCTTACGCAGCTCTTCAATCGGCCCAAAGTCCAGCGCGCGCAGCGGGCAGGATTCAACACAGATCGGTTTTTTGCCGTCCGCAACGCGGGAATGGCAGCCGTCGCACTTGGTCATATGGCCTTTGGCTTCGTTGTACTGCGGCGCGCCATACGGGCATGCCATGTGGCAGTATTTACAGCCGATGCAGACATCTTCATTGACCACCACAAAACCATCTTCACGCTTGTGCATCGCCCCGCTCGGACAGACCTTGGTACAGGCCGGGTCTTCGCAGTGGTTACAGGCAATCGACAGGTAATAGGCAAAAACGTTCTGATGCCAGGTGCCGTTGTCTTCCTGCCAGTCGCCGCCCGCGTATTCATAAATACGGCGGAAGCTGACGTCCGGAGTAAGATCTTTGTAGTCTTTACAAGCCAGTTCGCAGGTTTTGCAACCGGTGCAGCGACTGGAATCAATAAAAAATCCATACTGAGTGGTCATCGGTTACTCCTTACGCTTTTTCGACCTGAACGAGGTTAGTGTGCGACGGGTTACCCTTCGCCAGCGGCGATGGACGCTGGGTGGTCAGCACGTTAATGCAGCCCGCCTGGTCCACCCCTTTCGCATCCGGGGCGTACCATGCACCCTCACCTAACGCCACCACACCCGGCATCATGCGCGGAGTGACCTTCGCCTCAATGTGTACTTCACCGCGGCCGTTGAAAATCTTCACCCGATCGCCATTGCTGATGCCGCGCTTCTGCGCATCCATGGGGTTAATCCACATTTCCTGACGGCAGGCGGCTTTCAGCACTTCAACGTTGCCGTAGGTGGAGTGTGCTCGCGCTTTATAGTGGAAACCGGTCAGCTGGAGCGGATACTGTTTGCTCAGTGGGTCGTTGTAGTTCTCAAAGCCCGGATCGTAAATTGGCAGCGGGTCGATAACGTCGCCCGGTGTCAGCTCCCACGTTGCGGCGATTTTTGCCAGCTCCGCAGAGTAGATTTCAATTTTGCCCGATGGCGTCGTCAAAGGATTGGCAACCGGATCTTCACGGAACGCTTTGTATGCCACGTGATGCCCTTCCGGGTCGCGCTGTTTGAACATGCCCTGTTTGCGGAATTCATCGAAGGAAGGCAGCTCAGGGATCGCCTGACGAGATTGCTCATACAGATGACGCAACCACTCTTCCTGGGAGCGACCTTCGGTGAACTTCTGCTCAACGCCCATGCGTTTCGCCAGCTGCGTGGTCATCTCATAGATGGTTTTGCACTCAAAACGCGGCTTGATCGCCTGGTCAGCAAAAATCACGTAGGACATGTTGCCGCAGGAAGCATCCAGCGCGAAGTCCATCTGTTCTGATGCGGTGCAGTCCGGCAGCAGAATATCTGCGTATTTCGCCGAAGAAGTCATGTGGCAATCCACCACCACAATCAGCTCACATTTCTTGTCATCCTGCAGGATGTCATGCGTGCGGTTGATGTCTGAGTGCTGGTTAATGATGCAGTTGCCGGCATAGTTCCAGACCATTTTAACAGGCACGTCGAGCTTATCTTTCCCCTGCACACCGTCGCGAAGGGCGGTCATTTCCGCTCCACGCTCAATGGCATCGGTCCACATAAACATCGAAATGCTGGTCTGTATCGGGTTATCCAGCGTCGGCATGCGGACAAACGGCAGATCGTAAGAACCTTCACGCGCCCCTGTATTGCCACCATTAATGCCGACGTTACCGGTGAGGATCGCCAGCATCGCAATTGCGCGGGAAACCAGTTCGCCGTTAGCATGACGCTGCGGGCCCCAGCCCTGGCTGATAAAGGCGCGTTTTGCGTTGCCGATTTCACGGGCGAGCTTGACGATGCGTTCGGCCGGAATACCGGTGATCGCTGAAGCCCATTCCGGCGTTTTCGCCGTAGCGTCATTACCCTGACCGAGAATATAGGCCTTGTAGTGACCATTCGCTGGCGCACCCGCGGGCATGGTTTTCTCGTCATAACCCACGCAATACTTATCCAGGAATGGCTGATCGACCAGGTTCTCTTTGATCATCACCCACGCCAGCGCAGAGATCAGCGCCGCATCGGTTCCCGGACGAATGGGGATCCATTCATCTTCACGTCCGGCACCGGTATCGGTGTAGCGTGGATCGACGATGATCATGCGGGCATTGGACTTTTGACGAGCCTGCTCGAGGTAGTACGTCACGCCGCCGCCGCTCATGCGTGTTTCGCCCGGGTTGTTACCAAACAACACAACCAGCTCGCTGTTTTCGATATCTGAGGGGCTGTTGCCGTCGGCCCAGCCGCCGTATGTGTAGTTCAGGCCCATCGCAATCTGCGCGGTTGAATAGTCACCATAGTGGTTCAGATAACCGCCGCAGCAGTTCATCAGGCGGGCAATCAGCGTATTCCCCGGCGGCCAGGAACGGGTCATGGTGCCCCCCAGCGTACCGGTGCCGTAGTTCAGGTAGATGGATTCGTTGCCGTAGTCTTTGATCAGGCGCTGCATGTTGCTGGCGATGGTGTCATACGCCTCTTCCCAGCTGATGCGCTCAAATTTTCCTTCACCGCGCTTGCCAACGCGTTTCATCGGGTATTTCAGACGATCCGGGTTATAGACGCGACGACGCATGGAGCGGCCACGCAGGCAGGCGCGCACCTGGTGAAGGCCATCATAGTTGTCATCACCGGTATTATCCGTTTCGACATATTTGATTTCACCGTCCACCACATGCATACGCAATGGGCAGCGACTGCCGCAGTTGACCGTACAGGCGCTCCAGACAACTTTGCCGTCAGCGCTGCCAGGCGCGATGGCTTCCGCTGCATTAGCGATACGGGTGAACGGTAAGGTGAACGCGCTACTGGCGATCGCCAGCCCGCCAATCGCCGAGGTTTTCATCAAACCTCGGCGACTGACTTCTGCGCTCAGCAAAGCATCGGGGGCTTTAATTTTCATGGATACTCACTTCATTGCTCATTGAAATGATCTATTCGCTATATAGTTATGTATATAGCGAAATCAGTCTTTTTTAGAGTTTTATGCTGCTTATAATTCGAAGGGAGTATCTACGCTTTCATCCGAAGGGTTATTGCTCAGCATCAAGACAGGCACAAAAAAAGCGCCCTCAGGCGCTTTTTCATCAGAAATGTCGGACTCAGCCGATAAACTCAAGACCGTTCATATAAGGACGCAACACTTCTGGCACCGCAATACGACCATCTGCCTGCTGATAGTTTTCCAGCACGGCAACCAGCGTACGACCCACAGCCAGGCCAGAACCATTCAGCGTATGCACCAGACGGGTTTTCTTGTCTGCTTTACTGCGGCAACGAGCCTGCATGCGGCGCGCCTGGAAATCCCAGCAGTTAGAAATGGAGGAGATCTCACGATAGGTGTCCTGCGCCGGCAACCAGACTTCGAGGTCGTAGGTTTTGCGCGCACCGAAGCCGATATCGCCGCTACACAGCAGAACTTTACGGTAAGGCAGACCCAGCAGCTGCAGCACTTTTTCCGCGTGACCGGTCATCTCTTCCAGCGCATCCATCGACTCTTCCGGGCGAACGATCTGCACCATCTCAACCTTATCGAACTGGTGCATACGGATCAGGCCGCGTGTATCACGCCCGTAGGAACCCGCTTCGGAGCGGAAGCACGGCGTGTGCGCGGTCATTTTGATCGGCAGGCTGTCTTCGTCGATGATTTCGTCGCGTACCAGGTTGGTCAGCGGGACTTCGGCGGTCGGGATCAGAGCATAGTTGCTGCTGTCGGCTTCTTCTTCCAGCGGGCGGGTGTGGAACAGATCGCCGCCAAACTTAGGCAGCTGGCCTGTACCGTACAGCGTGTCCTGGTTCACCAGGTACGGCACATAGTTTTCCATGTAACCGTGCTGCTCGGTGTGCAGATCCAGCATGAACTGGCTCAGGGCACGATGCATACGCGCGATTTGCCCCTGCATCACCACAAAGCGGGAACCGGTCAGCTTAACGGCGGCAGCAAAATCGAGGCCCTTCGCCATTTCACCCAGCGTCACGTGATCGCGAACTTCAAAATCGAACTTACGCGGCTCGCCCCAGCGGCTGACCTCCACGTTTTCGCTGTCGTCTTTGCCCAGCGGAACGCAGTCATCAGGAATGTTTGGCAGGGTCAGTGCGATATCACGAATTTCTGCGAGCAGCGTTTCCAGCTCAGCCTTCGCGGCATCCAGATCTTCACCCAGCTTGTTCACTTCCAGGCGTAATGGCTCGATGTCTTCCCCGCGCGCTTTTGCCTGGCCGATGGATTTCGATCGCGAATTGCGCTCTGCCTGCAGATTTTCGGTGTTTACCTGCAGAACTTTACGACGCTCTTCAAGAGCGCGCAGCTTATCTACATCCAGCTTAAAGCCCCGGCGTGCCAGTTTTTCTGCGACTGCGTCTGGCTCGGTACGCAGCAGATTGGGATCGAGCATGCTTATCCTGTGCTTATCGAATTAAAATGAGGAAAAAGACCGCAGCCTGCGGTCTTTAGGGATACAGCGATAACCTTACCGCAACGCCCTGTTTAGCGGTAGCGTTTTATGGGGCTATTTTGATCCTGTTCGGCAAGCCAGGCGAGCTTTTCACCAATCTTGCCTTCCAGGCCGCGCGATGTGGGATGGTAATAGCGCGTTGGCGACATTTCCGGCGGGAAATAGGCTTCTCCCGCCGCGTAGGCATTAGGCTCATCGTGGGCATAGCGATACTCCTGCCCGTAGCCCATCTCTTTCATCAGTTTTGTTGGTGCGTTGCGCAGGTGCACCGGCACGTCATAGTCCGGACGTTCACGGGCATCCGCCATCGCCGCTTTGAACGCGGTATAAACGGCGTTACTCTTCGGCGCACAGGCAAGATAAACAATAGCCTGCGCTATGGCACGTTCACCTTCCGCAGGCCCGACGCGGGTAAAACAGTCCCAGGCAGAAATAGCGACCTGCATTGCGCGCGGATCGGCATTGCCGACATCTTCAGAGGCTATCGCCAGGCAACGGCGAGCGACATAAAGCGGATCGCCTCCGGCGGTGATGATACGCGCATACCAGTAGAGTGCGGCATCCGGCGCGCTGCCGCGAACGGACTTGTGGAAGGCGGAGATTAAATCGTAGAAACGGTCGCCTTTGTTATCGAAACGGGCACTGCGCTCGCCGGCAATTTCGGTCAGCAGTTCTGGCTTTAAAACTCGCTTGCTGGAAGCATCAAGCTCCGCCATATCCGCCATCATTTCCAGCGTGTTCAGAGCCCGGCGTGCATCGCCGTTGACCAGTTCGGCGATTGCCTTGCGTGTCTCGTCCGGCAGAACGATATCCTGACCGCCGTAGCCACGGGCGCTGTCCGTCATTGCCTGAGTCAGCACCTGCTCAATATCCTCAACGGTGAGCGATTTCAGCAGGTAAACACGCGCCCGGGACAACAGCGCTGAATTGAGTTCGAATGAGGGGTTTTCCGTTGTCGCGCCGATGAAAAAGATGGTGCCGTCTTCGATGTGCGGCAGAAATGCGTCCTGCTGGCTTTTGTTAAAGCGATGGACCTCATCGACAAACAGGATCGTACGTCGCCCAGCATTGCGGTTTTGTCGGGCGCGTTCAATGGCTTCACGAATTTCCTTCACGCCGGACGTGACGGCAGAGATGCGCTCCACGTCGGCGTTGGCATAGCGGGCAATCACTTCCGCCAGCGTCGTTTTTCCGGTTCCCGGCGGCCCCCACAGAATCATCGAATGCAGGTGTCCTGCTTCAATGGCCCGCGGCAGCGGCTTACCGGTAGCCAGCAGGTGTTGCTGACCAATGTACTGCGCTAAATTTTCTGGCCGCATGCGGGCGGCCAGAGGTTGAAACGCATTATCGGAAAAATCGAGCGACAGATTGCTCACGCACGCCTCTTATTTACGCTGATCGTCTACCGTAACGCCTTTCGGTGGCGTAAAGGTGAATTTAGACGCATCCACCGCGCCGTTCTGCTGGGACTTCAGCTGGTAGCTGCTACGCTGATCGTCCTGTTCGATGGCGCTGAATTGATGGATGGTGCCGTCACGGCTGACGTTAATGGTGAACTCTTTCAGGTTTCCGTTGCTGCCTTTTGGCGTCAGAACGAAGTCGTCACCGCTCTGCTTAATGTTGTACTGCTGCCAGTCGCTGGACTGGTTGCGGGCAATCAGCATAAACGGCGTGTTGCTGGTCGCATCTTTCAGCCAGGTAGCAGTAGCCTGCTCAACAAACGGATTGTAGAACCAGAGCGTTTTCCCATCGGACACCAGAATGCTTTCGTCCGGCTGCGTCATGTGCCAGTTAAACAAGTTTGGACGCTTAACCGACAAATCGCCCTGCCCGTCCTGAACTGCATTCCCGCTGCCGTCGGTCACTTTCTGCGTGAAGCTCGCATGGAAGCTGCTGACCTTATCCAGACGGCTTTTCAAATCGCCTGCGGCATCAGCCCAAACCTGACTTGCTACGACGCTGGTCAGTAAGGCACAGGTGATGGCAAATTTTTTCATCTTCATTCCTTAAATGCGTCACTCCCGACGCGGGAGTCTCTTTGTCCACACTGTAGGCTCAGCACCTGCGGTGTGGACAGGAGAAAATACTTAAATTTTGGCTATTTACGCAACTTTTCAAACGAACAATCAATCGAATGGCGGCGGGGCAAGCACTTCACGGTTGCCGTTATGACCCGCTTCGCTGACGATCCCCTGAGCTTCCATCTGTTCGATGATACGCGCCGCGCGGTTATAACCAATGCGGAACTGACGCTGAACGCCCGAGATGGAGGCTTTGCGTTTTTCCGTTACGAAATTGACCGCCTGGTCGAATAACGGATCCAGCTCTTCACCGTTATCCAGGCCCGCTGCTCCGCCTTCGCTTTCGCTGTCAGAGGTAATACCGTCTACGTACTGCGGACGACCGCGCGCTTTCCAGTCCTGAACCACTGCGTGTACTTCCTGATCGCGAACGAACGCGCCGTGAACACGGGTTGGCGCCGCGCTGGAGTTTGGTCCGGCATAAAGCATATCGCCCATACCCAGCAGGGATTCCGCGCCGCCCTGATCGAGAATGGTACGGGAGTCAATTTTGCTGGATACGGTAAACGCGATGCGGGTCGGGATGTTCGCCTTGATCAAGCCGGTGATGACATCCACTGATGGACGCTGGGTCGCCAGCACAAGGTGGATCCCCGCCGCACGTGCTTTCTGCGCCAGACGAGCAATCAGCTCTTCCACTTTTTTGCCCACGGTCATCATCAGGTCGGCAAATTCATCCACCAGCACCACAATGTACGGCAGTTTTTCAAGCGTCGGATGTTCTGTTGCCATGCTGTCGCCTGGCTTCCAGTACGGATCCGGAATCGGGCGGCCCATCTGTGCAGCCTGCGCGATTTTTTCGTTGTATCCGGCCAGGTTACGTACGCCAAGGGCTGACATCAGCTTATAGCGACGCTCCATTTCATTGACGCTCCAGCGCAGCGCGTTGGCGGCATCCTTCATGTCCGTGACCACTTCCGTCAACAGGTGCGGAATGCCTTCATAGACCGACAGCTCCAGCATTTTCGGGTCAATCATGATGAAGCGAACGTCATCCGGCGTCGCCTTGTACAGCATGCTGAGGATCATGGCGTTCACACCCACCGATTTCCCGGAACCAGTGGTACCGGCAACCAGCAGGTGAGGCATTTTCGCAAGGTCGGCAATCACCGGATCGCCAGCAATATCTTTGCCCAGCACCACGGTCAACGGCGACGGACTTTCACGGAACTTGGCGCAGTCGAGCACTTCACGCAGGTAGACGGTCTGTCGTTTCTTGTTCGGCAACTCCAGGCCTACATACGGTTTGCCAGGAATAACTTCCACAACGCGCACCGCTACGGTCGACAATGAACGGGCCAAATCGCGTGACAGGTTAGAAATACGCGCCGCTTTCACACCGGGTGCCAGATTCAGTTCGAAACGGGTGATGACCGGGCCAGGTGAATAGTTCACCACGTCCGCTTTGATGCGGAAGTCAGCCAGACGGGTCTCAACCAGACGCGCAGTTTGCTCAAGGGCAAACGTATCAACCGGCTCAACTTCGCTCGGCGGCTGGGTCAGAAGATCCAGTGACGGCAGCGGCGTGGTCGGTTTTTGCAGCGGCCGATCATCGCCGTTGCGCATCAGCAGCGGGTGAATCAGGCTTTCCTGCGGCTGCGGCTCAGGTTGCGGAGCTGGCTGCTGATAAGCCTGAGGCTGCTGTGGCTGGTGCGCCTGTTGTTGCTGAGGCTGATAGCTCTGCGGAGCCTGTTCCGGCATTACCCCCGGCGTAAACAGCGGCGCTTTCGGCGTATCATCAACCAGCGCCTTCATAGGTGAAAAATCGTAATCCGCAGGGGAGAAGGGATTCGCGCCCTGCGGCTGTTCACCGGCATAACGCTGCTGCTGAGTTGCAGCAAACTGGCGCGCCAGTTCCGCCTCTGCCACAGAGTCTTCATCTTCCGGCGACTCATCATAGCTGTTGTCGTCGTACTGCTCGCCATAGCGTTGCTGCTGGGTTGCAGCAAACTGGCGCGCCAGTTCATCCTGGTGCAGCTCATCCGCTTCTTCATCGCCCATCGGCTCATCGGAATAGTGCTGCTGGCGTTCCTGTTCACGAGCACGTTCTTCGGCCATACGCTGAGAAGGCAACTTAATGCCAAACGAAGCGGAGGCCAACTCACGGCGCGTCGGCACCCGTACACGGTTCGGACGCGGCAGCTGTGGGCCAATGCCCTCTTTCACCTGCACGCGAGGAGAATCCGCCGGGCTGAACAGCTGAGTCGCTGAAGCGGCGGCGGCGATAGTGGTTGCCGCCCCGGTAGCCTGATGAACGCTTGCCGCTACTGGCGCAACGGCGGCCAGAGGATCAGCCGCAGGTGCGGAAGGTGCTGGAATGGACGATGCGGGCATAGTTGGCATGACCGTCGCGGGTTCCGGCGTTGGCTGATACCACGCGGCAAGCTGCTCGCGTTCGCGCGCGCGCTTCTCTTCCACTTCTTCAAAATAGTAAAGCGGTGGACGCTGAGGCTTGATTTCCGCTTCCGGTTCCACATTCTGAACAGGTGGCATTTCTGCCGCTGGCTGCGCCATTGGCTCTGGCACAGGCTGATACTGCGGTTGGGCGTTGTATTGCGTTTCCGGTGAATACTGCGGCTCAGGCTGCCACGCTGATTCCGGCGGGACATACGCCTGCTCTGGCTCCGGCCACAGTTCCTCAATAGTGGGCTGCTGGCGGAATGCTTCAGGCTGCACATACTCTGGTTTGGCAACCGGTGCCTGCGGCGGCCAGTTGTCCGGAGAAGGCGCAATCACCGGTTCAGGCATATGCGGCGCTGGCACGGGCTGCCACTCAACTTGAGGAGGGACCATTTCAGCGGCCGATACTACCGGCGCAGTCATTGCTGGTGCGGCAGGTTCTGCCCAGGCTTGAGTCGTGGCGGTTGCTGCCGCAACGGCAGCTAAAGGCTCGTTAACAGCATGTCCGTTCATTAATGGATCTTGTTCATCCCACGCCTGCGGACGTGCTGCGCTGTTCCCGGAGAACAGCACATCATCAGCGTTTGGCTGATGAAGCGCGCTGCTGCCGGAGAATAAAACATCATCGGCGTCGGCCGCCTGGCCGCGTGCGCTGTACTGAATATCTTCTTCAGACTCATCCATCCGCTTACCGGAAAACAGCGCCTCATCCGTTTTGCGGCCCATCGGATTGCTGAATTTGTCGGCAATACGCTGACGGCGCGCCAGGGCTCCGCGCAGAATTCGGGCACGACGCCCCTCATTACGCGGGGCCTCTGCATGATCGTCTTCTTCGTCTTCGTACTCTTCGTCGTCCACCCAGGTATCATCCCGGCGCGTGCGATTACTGGCGAAGGTAAGGATGTTCAGGATCCAGTTGCCAATTTTCTCAGCAATGCTGACCCAGGACCAGCCGGTAAACAGCGTCAGACCCGCCGCCCAGATACACAGCAGCGCCAGCGTTCCGCCGCTGCTGTGCAGCATCGGTTGCAGCGCAGTGCTGAGTAAGCTGCCAATGACGCCGCCGGAAGCGAAATACCAGATATCATCGGCATTGATCGCCGCAAGCCCACAGGAGGTCAGGATAATGGCGAGGACACCAATCAACCTCAGCGCGACAGCGAAGTAGTCGACGTATTCATCCGTCGCCCGATGGCGGTAAGCAAACCAGCAGCCGCCAATGATGATTACCGGCAACGTATAGGCCATTACGCCGAAAATGAAAAACAGCGTATCCGCGAGCCACGCCCCTGGCACACCACCAAGATTATGGATCGGCTCATGCCAGGCGGTCTGAGACCAGCTGGGATCGGAGGGATTAAAGCTGAGTAATGCGGCCATCAGCCAGATGGCAAAAAGGGAACAGAGAATCAGAAGCGCTTCCAGAAGACGGCGCCCGCTGCTTAATCTGTTAATGGTGACTTCTTTTTCTTCAGTGTATTCCTGGCTCAAGAAAGGCTCTCCAGGTCCTTGATGCTAAAACGGACAACAGCGCCGGGTCTCCCCGGCACTGTTGCTGTATGGATTAACAGGAGTGTAATCAACTTACGCTGATTTTGCACCTGTTCCGTGTTAGCGCGTCTTAATAACCAGACGATTACTCTGCTTCACTTCTTCCATGACCACGTAAGTACGCGTGTCATTCACGCCTGGCAGGCGCAGCAGGGTTTCACCTAACAACTTGCGGTACGCTGACATGTCCGGCACGCGGGTTTTCAACAGGTAGTCGAAATCACCGGAAACCAAGTGACACTCTTGAATTTCTTCAAGTTTTTGCACAGCGGAGTTAAATTGTTCAAACACATCCGGCGCGCCACGATTCAGAGTTATCTCAACAAAGACCAGCAGCGATGCATCCAGATAATGTGGGTTCAGCAGCGCGGTATAGCCCTGAATAAACCCTTGTCTTTCCAGCCGACGTACGCGCTCAAGGCAAGGTGTCGGAGAAAGTCCCACTCGTTTAGAAAGCTCGACGTTGGAAATTCGCCCATCCTTTTGCAATTCGTTCAAAATGTTACGATCGATGCGGTCGAGATCTTTGCCTGGGCGCTTCTTGCTATCTACCATTATTATTGTCTCTCTGTATTCCTTCCCTACTCCCGTCTGGACCCTGTGCACTTCACTGTTCAGAGCCTGTGCCCATCGCCTGCGTGGAAAATCTGTTACCAGATGCACGCATAACCCAAGGGTACGTATTGAGAAGCCGTTGCCTGTCGGCAGCCACCGTTATCTCGTATGGCGTCTGTCCACGCCATGCGTCGATAATGCTGACCCGGTTAAACATGGCATTTGCGTGCATGAAAATTCACCACACGGCAAACGCTGTTTTTTCTCATTTCATTGTTTTCGCAAAAGCACAGGGGATTGTCAAAGCAAAACATCGATTTTTAGTACAACATGCCAGATATTCATTATCGCTCCGGCTTGATCCTCATGTTATCTCCTTATAATCATCCCGATAGCAGTAGAATTTGTTATCACTGACGCTGATAAAATCATCAATCGATTGACCGAATCTATTACACATATCGTTAACAAAATTTCTGCACTCTTTTATTAGTTCCGCAAATTCCCTACAATCCCGCCCATTGTCTGCCAACATTTATGGGGATCTCATGGGCACGGCCAAACACAGTAAACTGCTTATTCTTGGTTCTGGACCTGCGGGCTATACCGCCGCGGTCTATGCGGCACGCGCTAACCTGCACCCGGTGCTGATCACCGGCATGGAAAAAGGCGGTCAGCTGACCACCACTACCGAAGTGGAAAACTGGCCAGGCGACCCGAACGATCTGACCGGCCCGCTGCTGATGGAACGCATGCATGAACACGCGACGAAGTTTGAAACTGAAATTCTGTTCGACCACATCAATAAAGTCGATTTGCAGAACCGTCCTTTCCGTTTAATCGGCGACAGCGGCGAATACACCTGTGATGCGCTGATTATCGCTACTGGCGCATCTGCCCGTTATCTCGGTCTGCCTTCAGAGGAAGCCTTTAAAGGCCGCGGCGTTTCCGCATGCGCCACCTGTGATGGTTTCTTCTATCGCAACCAGAAGGTCGCGGTCATCGGTGGCGGGAATACGGCCGTTGAAGAAGCACTCTATCTGGCGAATATTGCCTCTGAAGTCCACCTGATTCACCGCCGCGATACCTTCCGCGCAGAAAAAATCCTTATTAAGCGCCTGATGGATAAAGTGGAAAATGGCAACATCGTTCTGCATACCCACCGCACGCTCGAAGAAGTGACCGGCGATCAGATGGGCGTCAGCGGCCTGCGTCTGCGTGACACGCTGAACAACGACAATATTGAGTCTCTGGACGTGGCGGGCCTGTTTGTGGCTATCGGCCACAGCCCAAACACCGGCATCTTCGACGGTCAGCTGGAACTGGAAAACGGCTACATCAAGGTGCAGTCCGGTATCCACGGCAATGCAACCCAGACCAGCATCCCTGGCGTCTTTGCCGCAGGCGACGTCATGGACCATATTTACCGCCAGGCGATCACCTCCGCGGGCACGGGCTGTATGGCAGCCCTGGACGCTGAGCGTTATCTCGACGGTCTGGCCGATCAGGCCAAATAATCTTTACAAGTCAGTAACAAAGGTAAATAAGGCGACGATAAGTCGCCTTTCTTTTATCCTCGTTGTAACATTGGCGCGCCTGATAATTTCCTATAAGACACCTGCTAAGCACGCCAATGAATAAAACCCGTCAACAAGAGCTTACCCGCTGGTTAAAACAGCAAAGCGTCCTTTCCCGCCGCTGGCTGATGCTTTCGCGTCTGCTTGGCGTGGCGAGCGGAGTGCTGATCGTCGCCCAGGCCTGGTTTATGGCCCGTATTCTGCACCATATGATTATGGAGAATATTCCCCGTGAGGCGCTGCTGTTCCCCTTCATCCTGTTGATTATGGTGTTCGTGCTACGTGCATGGGTTGTCTGGCTACGTGAGCGCGTCGGGTTTCATGCCGGGCAGCACATTCGTCTGGAGATCCGTAAAATGGTGCTCGACAGGCTTCAACAGGCAGGGCCTGCGTGGATTCAGGGTAAACCCGCTGGCAGTTGGGCGACATTGATCCTCGAACAAATTGAGGATATGCATGATTACTACGCACGCTATTTGCCGCAGATGGCGCTGGCTGCGTCTGTTCCGCTGCTGATCGTGCTGGCGATTTTTCCGATGAACTGGGCTGCCGCCCTCATTTTGTTGTGCACCGCACCGCTGATACCACTGTTCATGGCGCTGGTTGGCATGGGTGCCGCAGACGCTAACCGCCGCAACTTCCTTGCGCTGGCTCGACTGAGCGGCCACTTCCTCGATCGCCTGCGAGGAATGGATACGCTGCGTCTTTTTGGCCGTGGAGAAGCAGAAACGGACAACATTCGTCAGGCTTCTGAAAACTTCCGTCAGCGTACAATGGAAGTTCTGCGCCTCGCCTTCCTTTCTTCCGGCGTGCTGGAATTTTTCACGTCACTTTCGATCGCCGTTGTCGCCGTATACTTTGGTTTCTCCTATCTTGGCGAACTTCATTTTGGCAGCTACGGCACGCCTGTCACGCTACTGGCGGGCTTTCTGGCCCTGATTCTGGCTCCCGAGTTTTTCCAGCCGCTGCGCGACCTCGGCACTTTTTATCACGCTAAAGCGCAGGCCGTAGGCGCAGCAGATAGTCTGAAAACCTTCCTGGAAGCGCCGCTGGCCCAGCCACAGCGTGGAAGCGTTGTACCGGAGACGAACCAGAACGTGAGCCTTGAAGCGCGCGAGCTGGTGATTTTATCACCGGAAGGCAAAACGCTTGCCGGACCGCTTAATTTCCGAATGGCAGCAGGAGAGCGCATTGTGTTAGTCGGTCAGAGCGGTTCCGGAAAAAGCTCACTGCTGAATACGCTGGCCGGTTTTCTGCCGTACGAGGGTTCTCTGACCGTCAACGGTACCGAGCTAAAAGAGCTGGATCCCGACGCCTGGCGGCAGTTGCTAAGCTGGGTAGGGCAAAACCCACAGCTTCCCGCGCTGACGCTGCGCGAAAACGTGCTGCTGGCAGATCCCCAGGCCAATGAACAGTCGCTTCACCACGCGCTGGCGCGAGCCTGGGTAAACGAATTTATCGGACAGCTTCCGCAAGGGCTTGATACGCCAGTGGGCGATCAGGCCGCGCGGCTGTCCGTTGGTCAGGCACAACGTGTGGCAGTGGCCCGCGCCCTGCTCTCTCCGTGCCGGTTATTGCTGCTCGACGAGCCCGCGGCAAGCCTTGATGCGCACAGCGAACAACGCGTTATGCAGGCATTAACCGAAGCGTCGACCAATCAGACAACCGTCATGGTCACCCATCAGTTGGAAAATCTTGCCGACTGGGATGCCGTCTGGGTGATGCATCAGGGCCAGATTGTGGAACAGGGTGCATACCACGAACTTGCTGAAGCGAAGGGGCATTTCGCCAGCCTGCTCGCTCATCGCCAGGAGGAGATTTAAATGCGCGTTTTAGCCCCCTATCTGGCGTTGTACAAACGGCATAAGTGGCTGCTATCTCTGGGCATTATCCTGGCCATTGTGACGCTGCTTGCCAGTATTGGCCTGATCACGCTTTCTGGCTGGTTTCTTTCGGCCTCCGCGGCCGTGGGGTTTGCAGGAGCCTACAGCTTCAACTATATGCTGCCCGCTGCGGGCGTCCGTGGCGCCGCCATCATCCGCACCGCAGGACGCTATTTCGAGCGCCTCGTCAGCCACGACGCAACGTTTCGCGTGCTGCAGCACCTACGCGTGTTTACCTTCAGCAAGCTTCTGCCGCTCTCACCTGGCGGGCTTGCACGTTTTCGCCAGGGTGAACTACTGAATCGCGTAGTTGCGGATGTCGACACGCTCGACCACCTCTACCTGCGGGTGATTTCGCCGTTGATCAGCGCCCTGGTCGTGATTCTGGTGGTGACGTTTGGCCTCAGCTTCCTCGATGCGACTTTAGCGCTCACGCTCGGCGGCATTATGCTGCTGACGCTCGTTGCACTCCCTCCGCTGTTTTATCGCACCGGGAAGCCAACCGGGGAAAATCTGACCCGGCTGCGTGGAGAATATCGTCAGCAGCTAACATCCTGGCTGCACGGACAGGCCGAATTGACCATTTTTGGCGCCAGTACGCGCTACCGCGAGCAGATGGAGCAGACAGAAATGAACTGGCATGACGCCCAGCGCCGCCAGTCAGAACTGACCGCCCTCTCGCAGGCGCTGATGCTGCTTATCGGCGCGACGGCGGTGATTGTAATGCTGTGGATGGCAGCGGGCGGCGTAGGTGATAACATGCAGCCTGGCCCACTTATTGCGCTGTTTGTCTTCTGCGCCCTGGCCGCCTTTGAAGCTCTCGCGCCGGTAACCACCGCGTTCCAGCATCTTGGGAAAGTGATGGCCTCCGCCTCGCGTATTACCGATCTGACAAGCCAGCAGCCAGAAGTGACCTTCCCTTCTGCCGTTTCGACCTCTCCGGACCGCATCAGCCTGACGCTCTGCGACATCAGCTTTACTTACCCGCAACAGTCGCAGCCAGCCCTGGAACACGTGACGCTCCAGGTTAACGCGGGCGAACATGTGGCTATTCTGGGTCGTACCGGTTGCGGAAAATCAACGCTCCTGCAGCTGCTGACCCGCGCATGGGATCCGCAGCACGGCGAACTTTTACTGAACCAGCAGCCGCTTCCTTCTTTCGATGAGATGACGCTACGCCGCAGCATGAGCATGGTTCCGCAGCGCGTACACCTTTTCAGCGCAACGCTTCGGGACAATCTCCTGCTGGCCGCGCCCCAGGCAACAGATGAAGCGCTTGCAGACGTGCTCATGCGTACTGGCCTTGAGAAGCTGCTCGAGGATGGCGGCCTTAACAGCTGGCTTGGCGAAGGCGGCCGTCAACTGTCCGGTGGTGAGCTGCGCCGTCTGGCTATTGCCCGCGCCTTACTGCATGATGCTCCGCTGATGCTGCTCGATGAGCCTACCGAAGGGTTAGACGCCACCACAGAAGCACAAATCCTTGATTTGCTGGCGGAAGTCATGCGCGAAAAAACCGTCCTGATGGTAACCCACCGCCTGCGCGGCCTGGCCCGATTTAATCAAATAATTGTGATGGACAACGGCCAGATTATTGAGCAAGGTAATCACGCAGAATTGCTGGTCCAACAAGGGCGTTATTACCAGTTCAGACAGCGTCTGTGAGCTACTCTTTCTCTATTAACAGGCGTGGAGTTGTGAAGCATGCGGCTGGTCCAGTTGTCACGTCATACCATTACCTTTCCGTCGCCGGAAGGTGCCCTGCGCGAGCCTAATGGTTTGCTCGCGCTGGGGGGCGACCTTAGCCCGGCAAGGCTGCTGATGGCCTATCAGCGCGGCATTTTTCCCTGGTTTTCGCCAGGCGACCCTATTCTTTGGTGGTCGCCCGATCCCCGGGCTGTTCTGTGGCCGGACAGGTTTCACATCAGCCGCAGCATGAAGCGCTTCCATAAAGCATCCCCTTACAGAATCACGCTCAACCATGCCTTTAGCCAGGTGATTGCAGGCTGTGCCAGCAATCGTGACGAAGGCACCTGGATTACGCAAAGTATTGTTCAGGCCTATCACCGCCTGCATGAACTCGGCCATGCACATTCCATTGAGGTGTGGCTGGGCAATGAACTGGTGGGTGGAATGTACGGCGTGGCGCAGGGGGCGCTCTTTTGCGGTGAGTCGATGTTTAGTCGGGCGGATAACGCTTCAAAAAGTGCTCTGCTGGTGTTTACACAGTCTTTTGCTGGCGCAGGCGGCAAGCTGCTGGACTGTCAGGTGCTGAACAGCCACACCGCATCGCTTGGTGCCATTGAAATTCCTCGCCGCGATTATCTCGAATATCTGGCTCTACTGCGTGCGGAGCCACTGCCAGGCCATTTCTGGGTGCCCCGAACGCTCTTTTCACCCGCAGTGTAAATGTTTTCGGCACATTTTTTGTCAGGGTGATATAATTGTGCCGGAAGTCGTTTCTGCCTGTTGCCCCGCCATCGTTTCAGGAATCCCCCCTTATACGTTTGCGCTCGTCACACGGTGTTCGTTTGTGACAGACGGGCAATGCGCAAAAACGAGCTTATTTTATCCCGCCAGCGGCTTCGGGCCGAAAGGTGGCGGGTAAATCTTTACTTAATGGCTGAATTTCGGCATTATCTTGCCGGTTCAAAACTATGGTAGTGATACCCCTCGAGGACTAGATGGCCAAAGAAGACAATATTGAAATGCAGGGTACCGTTCTCGAAACGTTGCCAAACACTATGTTCCGCGTAGAACTGGAAAACGGTCACGTGGTAACGGCGCATATCTCCGGTAAAATGCGTAAAAACTACATCCGCATTTTGACGGGCGACAAAGTGACTGTTGAGCTGACCCCGTACGACCTGAGCAAAGGCCGCATTGTCTTCCGTAGTCGCTAATCGCTGTCAGCCCCTTTCAGGTTGCTGAATGCAGAAAGGTCGGGTTTCCCCCGACCTTTTTCATTTACGCAATTTTCTCATCTTCCGAAACGCAATAACTTTCCCATACCGCCACCGCAATCAATACAGCGGCAATTAACCCGCTAATCATCAGCCTGTCCGTTACCCCACTGACCGCCAGCAGAAGAATAAGCAGCAGCAATCCAATAGCGTGAGAGCGTGGAAAGCGTCCATGAAGCGTTTTGCGAAATAGCCCGTTTGCCGCCAGATAACCGACAGGTCCGCCGAACAGAACCAGCGCAGCCGTCATTTCGATTCGCGCATCAGGATGGGCAATGGTCAGTTCAATCCCTACTGCCGTCACAATCAGCGCACCTACCAGCAGGACGTGGATATAGTGAAACTTTGCCCCGAGTTTTCCGGGATCGTTCGTCTGGCTGATAATATGGCTGGCTTTGCCGCTGCTGGCGTCGAAGTAAATCCACCACATCGTCAGGCAGGAGGCAAATGCCACCAGGGCGCTGATAATGACCGGGGCAGACCACGGCTCAATATCGTACAACGCAGAGCCCGTCATCACGATGATTTCCCCCAGCGCCACGATGACAAACAGCTGGCAGCGTTCGGCCAGATGATGCCCTGAGATGCTCCACTCCGTCAGGCTGTCCGAGCGCCCAAGCACGGGCAGCCAGAAACCGAGCATCGGGGAGCCGTATTCGCAGAGAATTGCGATCCCCCACAACAGCATCCGCATATTCCCTTCAGCCAGCCCGCCACCCATCCAGAACAGCGCAGAAATACAGAGCCAGATGAAAATGCGCCGCAGATTCTTCGTCAATGGCAGCCCGGCTTCGGCGAACTTCATCACCGTAAACGCCCGTCCGACCTGCATCACCACATACAGCAGGGCAAAGACAAGGCCACGTCCGGCAAACGCACCAGGCAGCGCTGCAGAGTAAAACAGACCTACCAGCATCATTGCGAAAAGCATGAGCCTGAATTTGCGCGTATCCGGCTCAAACCAGTTCGTGACCCATGCGGTGTATTGCCACACCAGCCAGGTTGCAAACCATAACTCCAGCGCCTGAAGCGCCCCATTAAGCGTTAAATGATGCAGCAGATAATGGGAGATTTGCGTCACCGCAAAGACATAAATCAGATCGAAGAACAGCTCCGGAAAGGAGACTGTCGCATTGTGCTTGTCGCGTATTTGAAAGTTTGCCATATCCGCTTAATGCCTTGTGCTGAATGTAAAAAAAGTAGCAGCAAGATCACCTAAAAAATACGAAAACAGGAACGAAAAACGATCGGGTTAATCACTAAATACGGATTGACTGCCTTAACGGCAGTTAACTTATTATTTATTCAAAACCCTGCTTTATTAAGTATTAGGCCACCTGCGCGACAATGCACCCAATAACAGCACAACATTACTGCCCGTCCATTTTTAAGCTGCCTGCACGGCAGTGAACTGGAAACCACATGGCATATCCTATTGTCCTACAAAGAGAAAATCAATTTCTGGGTTAAAGACCCTTTTTTCAGATAGGTTTTTATATTTCATAAAATCAATAAGTTAAAAATAGCAAAAAATAAAAGGGTCTGAAGAGATAGCTGATGAGTGCAAAGGAAAGGTTATCGGGGGCGCTTCTTCGTTTGTCTTTAACAAGGATACGGCAAGAGTCACTCTCAATATTTGAATCCGCTAACAGCCCGCTTTTCTGCTGTCGTTTTATTCAGAAATAATACAATGAACTTCCGGAAACCGTCCGGCACAGTTTTTCACTGACGACTGTTCTCAGGTTGGAACCGCATTTTTACAGCCATAAAAAAACCGGGCCTGAGCCCGGTTTCGTCATCAAAAAGAACCGCTTAGTGCGCCGCTTCTGGCTTGCGTTTCTGCGCCGCCTGGAAGTCGTAGGTCAGCTCGTTTTTCTTCGCGTCGAGTGTCACCGTCACCTGACCGCCGTCCACCAGCGTGCCGAACAGCAACTCGTTGGCGAGCGGTTTTTTCAGGTTGTCCTGAATCACGCGCACCATCGGTCGGGCACCCATCGCACGGTCGTAGCCTTTTTCAGCCAGCCAGTCGCGGGCCTCCTGGCTCACTTCCAGCGACACGCCTTTCTGATCCAGCTGCACCTGAAGTTCGACAATAAACTTGTCGACAACCTGATGGATCACATCCGTTGACAGATGATCGAACCAGATGATGTTGTCCAGACGGTTACGGAATTCCGGCGTGAAGATCTTTTTGATCTCCTCCATCGCATCGGTGCTGTTATCCTGGTGGATCAGACCAATGGATTTACGCTCGGTTTCACGCACACCGGCGTTGGTGGTCATCACCAGCACCACGTTGCGGAAGTCCGCTTTGCGCCCGTTGTTATCGGTCAGCGTACCGTTGTCCATCACCTGCAACAGCAGGTTAAAGACGTCAGGGTGCGCCTTCTCGATTTCATCGAGCAGCAGTACCGCATGAGGATGTTTGATTACCGCATCCGTCAGCAGCCCGCCCTGGTCAAAGCCCACGTAGCCCGGAGGCGCACCAATCAGGCGACTCACGGTGTGACGTTCCATATATTCAGACATATCGAAACGCAGCAGCTCAATGCCGAGCGCCTTCGACAGCTGCACGGTGACCTCGGTTTTACCGACCCCGGTCGGACCGGCGAACAGGAAGGAACCGACAGGCTTGTGATCCTGACCGAGGCCTGCACGGCTCATCTTGATGGCTTCGGTTAACGCCTCAATGGCTTTATCCTGACCAAAGACCAGC